>NZ_JAVRCL010000053.1:0-58542 GCF_034530775.1 Nostoc sp. DedSLP04
ATAATTTCAGTTATTTACTACTTGCTTATGTCGGAAAGTGACAGAAGAGGGGTATCAGAAGAAAAATTGAGTATTCTGATTGAAGAATTACTCGATAACTCTTTCAAATTTTCTTTACCAAGCAGCGAAATTCAAATTATAAGTAAGATAGAAGGTAGCAAATTTAATTTATATGTAATTGACAATGGCAAAGGAATGAAAATTGAAGAGATTAGTAAAATTGGAGCTTTTGTACAATTTAATCGAAAGTTATGGGAGCAACAAGGCTCTGGCTTAGGACTGGCTATTGTTCAACATATAGTTAAATGATATGGTGGTGAATTGACAATCGATAGCATTCCTGAGAAAGGAACTATTGTAAGTGTTAGTTTGCCTTGCTAGTACAGTACGGCGTAAATAAACCACCCATTCAAAACCAATGTAAATGCTTACGCTGTATTAATTTTGAATGCGTGAATTTTGAATTTTGAATTCCGCCTTGCAGTACTAGGGTGTACTTGCCAATATAATCACAATAAAATAGCCAAGTTATTATTCAGTGGTTTGAAGTGCGTTTTTTTAACACCAGATTTGCACAACATGACCTTTCAACTGTTGTCCTAACCAAGGTGTATTTTGTGAAAGTGTATAAAGACTTTTCCGTTCGACTTTCCAAGTTTGCTGGGGATCAAATAAAGTAAGTTCCGCTAGTTGATGAGGTACGATCGCACTTACTTTTTCCCCCAAACACTCTGCTGGATTGGTACTCAATGCCCGCCATAATTCTAAAGCTGTAAATTCCTCAGTTTCAACGAGATATTGCCATAAAAGAGGTAGTGCTAATTCTAAACCAATTGCTCCTGGAGGCGCTTCGGCAAAGGCTTGGACTTTTTCTTCGTAGCTGTAGGGTGTGTGATCGATCGCGATCGCATCGATTACACCCGCACGTACCCCTGTACGTAACGCCGCCATATCACTGGGATTACCTAAAGGCGGATCTAAATGCAAGCTGCTGTGATAACTCTTAACTGCTTTTGTATCAAGTAAAAGGTGCATCCAGGTGGTGCTGGCGGTGATGGGTAAACCAGCCGCTTTCGCTGAAGCAATTAATTCCACGCTGCGAGCTGTGGAAACACGCATGATATGAACTGGTGTGCCGATGGTTGCAACCAATTCAAGCATAGCTGCGATCGCAGTTGTTTCAGCGCTGGTGGGTATTGGGGGTAAACCAAAACGGAGAGCATTTGTCCCTTCTCTCATTACACCATTGGCTGTTAACTGGCGATCGCTAGGCCAAAATGCTACTGGTTTGCCCAAAGGCTGGAGATACTCTAACACTCGCTGCACCAGCGCCAAATTTTCTAAGGGCTTACCATCAGTAAAACCAACAACTCCAGCAGACGCTAAATCTGCCAATTCCGTCATCTGCTTCCCAGCAACATCTACGGTGATAGCACCCCAGATATGAAGCAGGGGAGACAAACTCTTCTCTGCCCCTCTGCCCCTCTGCCCCTCTGCTCTCTTGTGCTGCAATGCCACAAGCGCAGGGTTATCAATAACTGGGGATGTATCGGGTAAAATACTAACTCTAGTAAAGCCGCCAGCAGCAGCAGCTTGTAAGAAAGACAAGAGGGTTTCCCGTTCTTCAAAACCAGGTTCACCAGAGTGGCTGTACAAATCGACTAACCCAGGGCCGAGAACTAATCCCTGACAATCTCTGATTTGAGTATCGGAACTGATGTCAGAAATGTGCGAAGCCACTTCTCGGATATAACCATCAGCAATCAGTACATCAAAGAGTTCGTCAATTTCAGAAACAGGGTCAATTACTCGTACTTTTTGCAGCAGTTCAATCATAAAAGTTTTAGTTATGAGTTAGGAGTTAAGTAGGTAGGCATAATTAAACATAAAGTAAAATCCTAGTTCGTAGTGAGCGATTCATCGCTCAAAGAAAGGATTATAGGACTAAAGTCCTTACTACAAACTTTAATTTATTTACGTCTAGCTACTGATAAGTTATTTGTTTTTCAGTCATTGCTTCTAACTTTATTCCTCACTCCTTCTAACTCCTTCTTACTCAGAACTCAGCACGGGCTAAACGCCCCGCTGACGCTAACAGGACTCACAACGCTCCCGCTGCTGTTTTATCTAGTACACCTCCACCAAAGTGATAAGTGATATTCATTGCTTGCAGTACTGGTAAACCATCGATGCCAGCAGGGTAGTCGATAACACTGACTGCACCATTACCCTGACGAAAACTCCAGAAGTTTTCCAGCGATAAACCCAGAATGTGACAAAGCAAGGTTTTGTTAGTAGCGTCATGAGCTACTACTAATACAGTTTTGAATTGATTATTTGATGCTGCTTGCAGAATTGATTGCCAAGCTACAACGCTGCGCTCCCACACCTGTTGTAAATTTTCCCCTTCAGGCATTTGCACTTGCGTTGGTATCAGCCGCCATCGCTGCAATTCTCCTGGAAACTCTTGCTCTATCTCTGTTTCTAATTTTCCTTCCCAGAGACCATGACTGATTTCTCTTAAACCATCTTGCAATTCTAATTTTACATTCGGATGTTGTTTTAAGATAATCTCTGCTGTTTCTTTAGGGCGCAGCATTGTGCTACTGTAAGCATTATCAATCTCTACATCTTGAAGAAATTCGCTGGCTTTTTGTGACTGTTGTCTACCGTTGTCGTTGAGGGGGACATCAATTTGTCCTTGAAACCTGGTTTGGCGATTCCAGTCGGTTTCACCGTGACGCACTAGTAACAATCGTACTCCTTGATGATCCGGTCGCAATGAAGGTAGAGTTTCTCCGGTGTGTTGCGTCTGATTTAAGGATTCTAGCTGGACTGGTTCGCCCAATCCGCCAGCAAAATTTAATACGGTGATACCACAGTTAGATTGCTGTATTGAGTGGTAGCGACTGGGAGGGATTCCTAACGCTGTGCTAATCAAAGCGCGATTGATTCCGTTATGTCCCACTATGAGAATAGTTTCGCCTTGATGTTGAGACAAAATTTCTTGCCAAAACTGCCGTGCTTGTTCGTATAAAGCAAGAACGGGAAAATGTTCTCTTGTTCCTTCTGCATCATTAAGCAGCATCCGCAGTTCGTCGGGGTGTTGATGCCAAGTGCGGTAGTCTTCAGCAAATTTCTGCTTGACTTGGGCAGTCAGCAATCCTTCCCATAAAGGTAGGTCGATTTCTAATAGCAAATCAGAAACTTGAACTACAGCAGATTTTTTAGCATGAGTAGCTAACTCACTATGGATAATATCTGCTGTGTGTTTCGCTCGTTGTAAAGGACTACTGTAAATCGTATTAAATAAGATATTGCTGAGGGCTTTGCCTACTAGACTTGCATCCTTACGACCTTTTTCGGTTAATGTTGACGCATCAGTGCGTCCTTGGATGCGCCGCTCGGTGTTATAACCGCTTTGACCGTGGCGCACAATGATGACCTTTAAAGTTTTATTTTTCAAAAGCTTCAGCCTTATTTTTACAAAAAATACTCAATTAATGCTCAAATTAATTAATTAAGTGCATAGTTGCACATTAAAAGTATATATTTATACTTATTATCAGTGCTCAATATATGCTCAGATTTATCTTACTTCCTAATTACTCCAAGTAATACTCTGAGTTAAAATGACTCCTTACAGTACAAGCATTCTAGCCATCTTTGTCATCAGGGCATTCATTCTTATCTGTTAATAGTTCCATCCTTTGACTCTAGATGGTAGACTGGAGGCAATTCTAGACATGAATAGGGATATCGTGAGAGTCATTATTACTCACTATTGATAATAGACTGGGTGCGATCGCCGGAAATACGATCGAAGATGTAATCCATGAAGTCTTGTATCCAGCATTGCCAGTCGAGCGGATACCGTAACGTCGGCATGAGAAACGGTCAAAATACTTTTGAATATCAATAGCCTGCAAACAGCAGATATCCCTTGTAAATTATGACTAGTATTTCTGCATCACCAATCAAGCTGCATCGTCATCGAGAGCAATTTCCCGCTTTAGGGAATAAGGCTTATTTTAACTATGGAGGACAAGGGCCCATGCCCCAAAGGGCAATGGATGCGATCGCCCAAACTCAAGCTTATGTTCAGCAAATAGGCCCCTTTGGCAATGAGGCGTTTAGCTGGATAGCACCTCAAACTCAAGCCGCAAGAGTTGCGATCGCTTCGGAGTTAAATGCACCATCTGAAACAATTACTCTCACTCAAAATGTCACTGTTGGCTGTAATATCGCCATGTGGGGTATTGAATGGCGGGCTGGCGACCATCTACTGCTCTCAGACTGCGAACATCCAGGTGTAATTGCCACAGCACGAGAAATCTCGCGGAGATTCTCTGTAGAAGTTACCACTTGTCCCCTAAAAGCGACTTTAAATGAGGGCGACCCTGTAACCATCATTGCCCAGCACTTGCGCCCCAATACCCGCCTAGTAATATTGAGTCATGTTTTCTGGAATACCGGTCAAGTTTTACCTCTGGACAAAATTGCCGAAGTATGCAGAAATAATCATTCTGCACTATTAATAGATGCTGCCCAATCTGCTGGTTTATTGCCTTTAAACTTGACTGAATTGGGAGTAGATTTTTATGCTTTCACTGGTCATAAATGGTTATGTGGCCCTGCGGGTGCTGGCGGCTTGTATGTCCGGCCAGAAGCACGAGAAAGCCTAAAACCTACGTTTATTGGCTTGAATGGTGTTGTTGTAGATAGTCAATCTCAACCTGTGGATTGGCTTCCAGATGGGCGACGATACGAAGTGTCTACATTAGCTTATCCGTTGTATCTTGGGTTAAAGGAAGCGATCGCAATTCATCAACAATGGGGAACATCACAGGAACGTTATGAGCAAATTTGCCATAACAGCGAGTATCTTTGGCGACAAATGACGGCGTTACCTGATATTAAATGTTTGCGAACTTCCCCACCTGAAAGTGGTATAGTCTCTTTTCAACTTGCAAATAATCAGCCTCAAGCTCATTTGAAGTTGGTGCAATTTTTGGACTCACAAAAAATATTAACTCGGACAATTGCCGATCCTAGCTGTATACGTGCTAGCGTCCATTACTTTACTTTAGAATCGGAAATCGACCAATTGATTGGGGCGATTCAAAATTTTTGCAAAATTAATTAAAAGTTATCAGTTGTAAGTTAGCGTGTATAAATTATGATTTTAACTCCTAACTCCTAACTCCTAACTCCTAACTTAAAAATGGAACGCCCAATCTTATACTTAGCCATAACTAACCACGGCTTTGGTCATGCTACCCGCACGGCTTCTGTAGCTGCAACAATTCAAAAGTTATGTCCAGAAATTCTGCTAATTGTGGTGAGTACTGCCCCACGCTGGCTGTTAGAGTGCTATATAGAAGGCGATTTTATCTATCGTCCTCGTGCATTTGATTTGGGTGTGGTGCAAACTGATAGTTTGACAATGGATAAAGTCGCGACTTTAGAAAAGTTGCTCGATATTCAGAAGCATCAAAATTCGCTGATTGCTTCAGAAGTGAATTTTATCCGCCAAAATCGCGTCGATCTTATTTTGGCAGATATTCCCTTCCTCGCTCCTGGGTTTGCCAAAGCTGCAAATATTCCTTGCTGGATGATGAGTAACTTTGGTTGGGACTTTATCTACCGAGATTGGGGAGGCGAATTTACCGCAGTTGCAGATTGGATTAGTAATTTGTATTCAAAGTGCGATCGCCTGTTTCGTCTTCCTTTCCACGAACCAATGCCAGCCTTTAATAATATCACAGATGTCGGCTTAACAGGCGGTTCCCCCCGTCACTCTGCTGATGATTTACGTTCTCTTTGGGGAATAACTGCACCAGTCGAAAAAACCATTTTGTTAACCTTTGGTGGGTTGGGTTTACAGCAAATTCCTTATGATAACCTAAAGCGATTTCCAGATTGGCAATTTATAGTATTCGATCAATCTGCCCCTGATTTACCTAATTTAGTGAAAATTAATGACCGCAAATACCGCCCTGTAGATTTTATGCCTATTTGTGGCCGAGTCGTCTCTAAACCTGGTTATAGTACTTTTTCGGAAGCCGCAATACTAGGAGTACCAATTGTCACTATACCGCGTGAAGACTTTGCCGAAGCAACTTTTATAGTAGAAGGCATAGCTAATTATAATCACCATCAAATTATCACCCCATCTGATTTTTTTCAAGGGACTTGGAATTTTCTTTATGAGTTACCCCAACCTCCAAGGCAATCTCAACCAATTGCTAAGGATGGTAATGAAACTATAGCTCAAGCTGTTATCAATTATTGCCAGATTAAAAGATAGTAGATAATATTCCTCAGAATAGATGAGATTGGCTAATTACTAACAAAACTTATCCCCAGGGCAAACGCATCTTCTTTACTAATAAAAACTAAAAAAGATTTCAAAAGAATATAAATAATCCTAAAAGTTGCTATAATCTATATTTAAATGCATTCGGCCCTGGCTTTTACCCAAATTACGTACTTCTCAATTCTTGACTTCAATTACTAAAACTACTGCTATATCTACTTTATACATTTTCACTCTTTTATTAAAAAAAATATGACTAATGCGTAGCCATTAGTCATTATTTAAGTGAGTTTGCTCTGAGCGCTGAACAAATTTCACAAATTGCTGTGTTTGTAAGTTTTGGACAAAACAATTATTTGTTAACGTTTCTGGTAAATATGAAACTTTGACAGTAAAAAGTTTTTCATAAGTTTTTTATTCCCTTCTATGCCAATCTCTTCAAATCCAGACTGCTCCATCAATTCTTTTGTTTTATTGCTATCAAGAATTAACAAATCAGCAGTTGTATCGCTGATTATTTCACCATTGTTTTCTCTGATCCAGAGATACTGCTTCTTAACGCCTGTATCTGTTTTTGAAACTTTGACCTGATGGATTATATCTCCTGGTAATTTCTCTACCCTATCTATATGCATACCTTGAGCGCTCAGAACCAATAGACCATTCATTTTAAGATGTTCAGCGACACGCCTTAATGCTATTACATTATTTTCAATACTATTAATACTACTACATAGTAAGTATTCATTGTCGGTATTTATATCTAAAAAAAACCAAACGCCACTATTTGAATAAGCTAGATCAAAACTTTCTTCTAGTTGCATATTAAGAACATCAGATTCGACTAATTTAATTTTATTTCCCAGTCGTTTTTTTGCTACATCTAACATTTGTTTAGAAATATCAATTCCTGTTAAGTTACAATTCGGTTTTAGTTTTAAGACTCTTTCTGCTACTAGACCTGTACCTACTCCTATCTCTAGGATATTATTAGAGTCTCTAATTATAGGAAACAGAGCTCTAACAACCTCATCGTGGTACTCAGTGTAAATATATTGAAATAATAAATCATAATAGTTTGCTGGATTGTCGGCAAATATATTCATAAAACCCTCGTCAAAGTCGGCTCTTGAAGCAAAAAAATCTTATAGGTAGATATTAATTATACTAGACTTTAGACTATTAATTTTGAGCGTGGACACGATATTTTGATTAGATGCCAATTTTAATAATAGTTGAGTCGTGTGGCGATCGCCAGAACAAGTTGTTTAATATGCTTATAATACCTTAATTTCAGTATTCCACATGACTCACTATCAAAAGTTACTCAGAATTTCTACTACTGGCAAATCTTTTCAAAACATTACCGCAAAAATTGAAGCTATAGTTACAGAATCGGGAGTAGAAACCGGCCTTTGTACTTTATTTTTGCGCCACACTTCAGCTAGTTTAGTAATCCAAGAAAATGCCGATCCTGATGTACTTGTAGATTTAGCTAATTTTATGGCAAAACTTGTGCCAGAATCAGGCAAATACATTCATGATGCCGAAGGTTCCGATGATATGCCGGCACATATTCGTACTGCACTTACCCATACTTCTGAACATATACCTATTAATCGCGGCCACTTAGTACTAGGAACTTGGCAGGGAATTTATATTTGGGAACATCGTCAACGCAGTCATTCTAGAGAACTAGTTGTGCACATTTCTGCATAGCAAATTTCTTAAATTTAGAAATCGTAGTTAAATTCTATTAGGACTTACGCAAGTGTCCTATTTTTTTGTGCAGCTTGTCCAAAGTCAATAATCAATGATTCCAAAACCTTAACTTTTGGGAGACTATACTAAGTATTTTTACACTTTTGGGATGGAAAAATTCCTTTATTGATAATTAACTAGACATACACTGAGTATTTCATGTCAGTTTGTAAACTTAAAAGTTAAGTTTATTTATATAATTTTAATAACTTATTTACTCTAATATAAAATAATAGTTATGTAACCTGCTTGGGCTATTACTATTACTATGAAGCAAGAACTAACACCAACTAATACTTTTCAGATTATTGATGAAATACTTGCCCAGCAGTCTGTTAAATTATTGTCACTGAGTCCTAAAAAAATATTAATTACCAGCTTTGCAGAATTAGAAAATTTGATTGTGGAACAAAATAGTGACATTCAAATTATCACAAGTATTCAAAAAACTCTCGAAAGCATAGTCCGTACTCAATTGCAAAACTTCCCAGAAAACATCTTTTGGGATTTTGATTTTTTGGTAAGCAGTATGCTTAGGCAAGCTTTAAATGCAGAGGAGGGCGCTATTGCATTCTTAAAAACTTTTGGTGAAAAGATGGTTTGTCTAACAGAGATGTTCGGCAATAAAACAGAAATCCGCTTTCGTTATGTTCATGATTTCATGTATGGGTTTGAGTGGGCAAGATGGGTACAAAAAGAGCCACAAAAACGCGCACATATAGAGCCTTTTAGTCTGTTATTTTTAGATTATTTACTCATCAAAGGTAAGGAACTTTTACAACGTATTAAGCATGGTCAGGTCGTATCTTATAAACTGTGTGAGACGGGCTACCGCAACCCTTTCACTTTTTCTCGCGAACCAGAAGATGAATACCGTCTGCTAACTTATCTTGCTGAAGAACAACTTATTCCAGTAGCAGTATGGAACTGGAATGCTAGCCCTGTATGGAATAAACCTTTTCAGGAAATGCGGCAACAATTAGCATTAAAATTAAATATTCAACCACAGAGACGCTGATTAGTAATTAAAAATTGCTGAAGAAAATAATTATGAAAATTGCTGATTTAATTACTTGGTTTGAAGCATGGGCGAATCCTGCTTGGTGTGAAAGTTGGGATAATTGTGGCTGGCAAATTGAACCAGGAGTTTTGCAGGAAAAAACACGGGTTTTGGTGTGTTTGACACCGACTTTGGCGGTAATGCAAGAAGCGATCGCAGAAAATGCTAATCTGATATTTGCCCATCACCCCTTGATTTTTAATCCTCTCAAATCTTTACGTACTGGTGAAGCGATCGCTGAAATGGTACGGTTAGCATTTACCCACAATATTGGTATTTACACTGCTCACACGAATTTTGACCAAGTGCAAGATGGGACTGCTGACGTTTTAGCTCAGATTTTAAAACTCAAAGAAGTTACTCCCATAGAACTTACACAAGCAGGATTAGGATATGGTCGTGTTGGTTTGCTAGAACCATTTCTAACATTACAGGAATTACTCGCAACCATTCAAACCCGACTTTCTCCCCCTAATTTGATTTTTTCCCCAAGTGCTGATTTACAGGAAACGATTTCACGAGTTGCTGTTTTGGGTGGTTCGGGGGCTAGTTACATTTCAACCGTCGCCAAAACAGGTGCCCAAGCTTATCTAACTTCTGACTGTAAATTCCATCAGTTTCAAGAAAGCCGCGACCGCAATCTCATTTTAATCGATGCCGGACATTACGCTACCGAACGTCCCGCTTGCGATCGCTTAGTGCAAAAATTCCAATCTTTAAACTTACACTGGGTGCAATTAAGTCAAAAAGATGAAGATTTCCGCCAGTTTTTTGCTTGATTGCTGATGTCTCATTATATTTTGTCAATGCTTTTTGAAAAAGTTGTTGTATTTTTATTCTGTTAAAATATTCGGCTTTTCAACATTGATGCTGAAAATTCCTGTGCCCTTTTATCTGTGTAATATTAGAGTATCCAAAACTCATATTGTGATATCAATCACTGATTGAGCGTAATACTAATCACACAGTATTAATGTTTCATATCAATTAGTAAAAGAGGAAAATGTTCCACACTAGACCTAATAATTTGCTCATTCTGCCCTAATCAAGATGATTCGCACAATTATCGCATCTGCTTTCCAAACTGGATATCTGAGTGTTGAATCTGAGGGTTTACTCCAGCAGGTGCTAGCCACTAAATGCTATCAGCCAGAGGATTTGCCAGAACTCGCAACCCTATACGATGCAGTTCGCGTCGGAAAAATTAAACGAGAAGCATCCTCGTCAAACGTGCTTATAGAATTTCCTTTACCACATAAATCCTCCTAAACTTCTAGAGTAGAATTTTCTCATGGTCTTTTCCTTTACTCTTCCCTGACGCTGTTGCCTTTTTTCAGGTTTTTGCCTGAAAAACTCAAAACTATTTGGGTGTTGTTGTTGAAAAGCATCAAGGTCAGCAAGAGAATGAGTTAAGATCAGATACAAGTGGGTAAAAGTAAAGCCAAGTCCCCGGACTTCCCAGTAATGCCAATGATTAAAAGTAGGCAAATTAAACAACCGCAATCAACAATTGTTTTGGAGTATTCTTTATTACATAATGGTAAGAATGACTCAGCAGCAAATATGAACCTGGTTAGGACAGGTACCGAATTGTTTGACTTTTATAGAAGCAGACATTCCCTAGAATAAGCTGGAGGGAGATTGAGTTCATTGTTGGAGCAACCATTGATTTATGACCCAACATTATCCTGATATTTTGACAAATAGAAGCAAATCTTGGGATTGGGTTATGAAGCGCACTTGTTCTAAACGGTGAAATAAACCTCTTAAAGGTGTAATGTAATGGGGTAGAACCCAGATTTTGACAGGTTTAACTACGTTGTTTAAAAAGGCAGAAACAGTACATGCTACACCGCAAGATTTATCAACTGTGTTGCGATGGGCGCGAGGTATGTGTTTTCTTGCGGGACCAGCAACGCTGGATTGAACGCGCCCGCATCATAGACATAGAGGGAGATTTAGTGACCCTACGCTATGAAACAGAAGAAGAGGACGAAGTTTGTTCTTGGGAAGAAATGGTTCGCCTCGAGAGCATTGGTGCTGTAACGCAAAAATTGGCTTCAGTACCGCGCGGTAATGTAGAACCTCTGATGACTGAAGATTGTCCCGAAGCAGAGCGCATCCACAACCGTTACACTGACTCGAATCCAGAATAAATAGTCATTAGTCATTAGTCATTAGTCATTAGTCATTAGTCATTGGTCATTGGTCAAAAATGACAAAGGACAAAGGACAAAGGACAAAACAGCTAATGACTATTGGCTATCATTCAAGCCTCCAAAAGCAGGACAGTAACCTTCGAGAGTTACTTTAAAGTTATACAACGGGGAAGCTGGATTCCAACACCGCTGCCCCCTTTGATGTCGGCAAGTACCACAACAGTCTACATCTGTCCAGGTATAGCGATCGCTGTTCTGGTTGAGCAGTTCTCGTTGAGACAATCCCCTTAATACTAATTCTTCTCCTTGCCAACGAGCTTCGATTAAACCAGTATCAGCAAATTGCCGCCAACGCTGATCGGCAGTAATCACATTGGGTAGGGTGATTGTGATTACTGTTCCTAACTCTGTCAGTTCGCCTTCGTAGTTAGTCTCAGGTGCTGCTGGTTGTAAAAATGTGTCGCCGATGGGTAGTTCTACTAAGGTATCAGCCGCCGGAGAATGTACGTGGTAGCGGTTTTGCAACTCCTCTAAGCTAGTCAGGTCTGCCAAGTAAGCAGGAGAACCGTGGACAAAAACCACGTGCTGGGGTCGCAAATTATGAATTAGCTGCGTAGTACCAGGGCCATCGCTATGTTGAGCTAAGAGATAAGTTTCAAGAGTGGTGGGCGCTAAATATTCTTTGTTAACTTTTATATCAATTTTTTCTGGTAGGAGAATCAGCCAAGGCCCGGTGTCTAGTTGGCAGTGTTCGCCTAAATCAGATGTCGAGTCGGTGAGGACAATACAAGGTGACTTACCTACACTGGAACGATGTTCTGGTTGTAGACGACGCACGCGGGGACGTACCCGTTCATCCCAAAACAAAGGTTGATGGCGGGCGAAGTTCTGTACCGATGGGGGGAGATGGGGCAGCAGTTCAAGATATGCATCGCATCCAGTGGCGACAGCACCATCTACCCAGATATCTAAATCTCGTCCGGTGAAGTGGTGATGCGATCGCAAGAGCATTAATAATTCTTGACCTAATCCTAAAGCCGGGGTAGGAAGGATTACAGAACAATGGTCAGCGATCGCTCGATTAATTCGCTCGGCTAGTTGATTTTCTTGGTTGCGGCGGTGAGGATGACGGGATGTGCCATAACTACCTTCAATAATTAGCACATCCAAATCTAAACCCCGCAGTTCCTCTAAACGCAAACCTTCTACTAGTCGGGAGTTCGATAAGAAAAAGTCCCCTGTATACAGTAGCTTGTAAGTACGCTGCTGGGTGGTATAAGTCAGGAGAATTGCTACTGCTCCTG
This sequence comes from Nostoc sp. DedSLP04, assembly GCF_034530775.1. NCBI lineage: Bacteria > Bacillati > Cyanobacteriota > Cyanophyceae > Nostocales > Nostocaceae > Nostoc > Nostoc sp. DedSLP04. The sequence goes on from NZ_JAVRCL010000053.1 coordinate 12,604, forward strand.
GTAAATGTCCTGCGGGAAATAATTCTGCCACCAAACCATCTTGGAATTCCACAGGCGATCGCAATGGCAAGGCATGACAAAATTGGGAAATTTTCTCAGGATCTTCATCTACCCAATTCAGCGGTAGTAACTTGCTAGTTACTTCACTACCATAAATCGGTAACTTGGGAAAAGCTGTATGCAGCGCCAGTAAGCCTTTGGCGTGATCTGGGTGAGCGTGACTAATCAAAACTAAATCTGCTGGTAGGGGCGAACTAGTTCCACGTCCCGATTTAGTAAGCCCCTTAACCAGCGATGAAATATCCTCAAAACCACAGTCTAATAGGATGCGGTGCGGGCCCATTTTCACCAACAAACACACGCCCTCATTGTCATGCTGGACGCTATAGGGCAAACATTCTAATTCACTACCCGTTTCCGCAGCATCTACGCGAGAGGATGCCGATAGATTATCCCTCATGCTCTCCTCCCCTCAAACCTCATCGTCATGGACATATCCCAAAAGCCAAAAGTTACACAAATTTTGGTTTTGTGACTTAGGGGTAAGTTTTATCATGCGCCCCTACACCCTGAGAATACAGATTTTTAATTGGGGAGGACGCCTGCACCGAACCCGCACTGGTTCAAAAAGGTGGGCTAACCAGAAGCTATCAAACTAGGAGCTACAGCAGTTTGCCTCTGGTTTCTTTTCCCTTTACAAGTTTTGAACGCTCTTAGCCAACTCACCCTCCGGGAAGTCGATCGAGCGTCTACAGATTTATCTCAATGTGCGGAGCCATTGCCATGATAATTATCTGAATCATAGAATCCATTCTTCGTGCCAAAAAATAAGCACGAAAGTGTAAATATAACTGTTAATCCAGCTAGAATCAGCTTTACATCCATTTGTCTGCTGCCCTTTACTCAAAGACTTTCCTATATTAATTTAGTGCTTCCGCAATCAAACGGAATCACTAGAAAATCTTTACTATGCTTATATGGATTGGGCAATAGGTAAATTTACCACAATCAGTCAAATTGTAGAACCTTTCGGTCAAGCTGTCTATCCATCTAGATGTAAAGCAATATGACAGCAGGAGCAATTTTCTACAGCCCGTAAAAATCTTCATCTAAAAATAGCATCTCCCAAACCGTACCGCTTGGCAATTAAAGAGTGCTAAAGGATTTCCAAGAAATAAATTATCCCAATAAACGTAGACGCATACCCCTACGGGGAAGCAAGCTACGCAAAGCGTCTGTCTGCGAGACGCTGCGCGAACGTAGGCCGCAAACTACCACTCCAGGCGCAGAGAACACAGAGAGAATCTTTGCGTCAGTTTTGGGATATTTTTTATTTGGAAGTCCCTAATTTCGATTAAACAACCACAAAATTGTTTTCGCTGAGTGACAATCCAGTAGATAATTGTGCAAATTTTACCTGAGTAAACCCAGACGCACTGCCATCAAGGTCAAAGAACAGTCCACCTGTAGCACTGTTATAGATAAATCGTTGATTGCTTGTCGTTGCAGACGTTCCAAGGGTAAACTGACTTGTCTTAAGTGAACCTGGTGATAACCCGCCACCAAAGCCAGCAGCCGATACCTGAATCAGTTCATTAGTAGCGTTGAAATCATTAATACTGTCAACACCTTTACTGTAACTATTAAAAACAAAGGTATCAGTACCAGTGCCTCCATAGAGGGTGTCATTACCAGAACCACCTATAAGGATATCATTCCCACTGCCGCCATAGATTGTGTTCTTACCAAAGGCGTTAGAGGCAGAGATATAATCATTGCCAGCGCCACCATCGAGTAAGTTATCACCTTTTGAATTACTAGCATTCAAGTTATCGTCCCCAGTGCCACCGTTAAGAGTGTTATTTCCAGACGAGCGAGAATCGTATGTGATGGAGACATCGCGGGGTGAGTACGGGTCGCTAGGAGTGTAATTGAAGTAGCCAGAGATGGAGAGATAATCATTGCCATCACCCCCAGAGAGCAAATTATCGCCTGTTGAACCGCCAGCACTCAAGGTATCCTTACCTGCACCGCCGTTGAGGGTGTTTTTACCAGACGAGCGAGAGTCGTAGTCTGCATAGTTACCTCCGTCGTAGTAGCCAGAGATGGAGAGATTATCATTGCCATCGTCCCCAGAGAGCAAATTATTGCCTGTTGAACCGCTAGCACTCAAGTTATCGTCACCTACGCCACCGTTAAGAGTGTTCTTACCAGACGAGCGAGAGTTGTAGTCGTAGTCTGGGTAGCTAAAGCTTTCGTAGCCAGAAATGGAGAGATAATCATTGCCATAGCCCCCAGAAAGCAGATTATTGCCAACAAGGGAGTCAGTCCCCGTACCACCAATGAGGGTATCATTTCCCGCACCACCAATGAGGGTATCATCACCCGCACCACCTCTGAGCAAATCGTTTCCACTCAAACCATCGATTTTGTCATTACCGCCTTGACCATTAACGACATCATTTGAGTCCTCTAACCCCGTAATGTTATTGTTGAGGTCATTGAGGAAAGTTACTGTGTTCTTGATGCCCAGGCTAGTATCAGTAGAGTTGGAATCGAGGACATTAAAGCTGTCGGTGATGCTATTTTGCCCGTCAAACAGGATATTACCAATTGCTGGTTTGCCTCCAGAAGCTTTCAGATTCTCTAAATTTTCTAGTTTGAAATTTTGTAGAATAACTACGGTATCAGTATTCCCCTCAAAAGTGATTTCTAGATCGTTGCCATTCTGAAGCAGCAGTAAATTTTGAGCAGTTAATCCTGCACCCTGAAATTTGATCGTGTCCACTTCAGCAATAACTGCTGCTGTCGGGTTAGTTCCTTTACCGATGCCACCAAAATCAGTGATTGTATCAGTGCCGTCGCCCAAGTCGTAAACAAATTTATCGTTGCCACCGCCACCTGTGAGAAAATCACCTCCCACACCACCAATGAGAGTATCATTCGCAGTACCACCCTGTAGTAAGTCGTAGCCGCTGGTTCCAATGATATTTGCCATAATTTTTACCTACCTGATTCCATTTTTTTAGTAATTTCAGTTCTCAATCTTGAATTTAGCGCTGTTTTCGAGCAGTGGTTGATTGAATTTGGACAGTGGTTAATTGAATTCGGGCAGTGGTTAATTGAATTCGGGCAGTGGTTAATTGAATTCGGGCAGTGGTTAATTGAATTCGGGCAGTGGTTAATTGAATTCGGGCAGTGGTTAATTGAATTCGGGCAGTGGTTGATTGAATTCGGGCAGTGGTTAATTGAATTCGGGCAGTGGTTGATTGAATTCGGGCAATCTCCGAGAATTTACATAAAACTATTCAATGTAATTGTACTAAATAAATTAATTTATACTTAATAATGCGGGTGTCAAGTAACCCTAATGCTGTCTATCCTAGTGCTGTACAGTCCAAGGTAGAAGTCAGTTTTTATCCTGGTGCATTATTAATAATAGGAAAGTGATTTATGTCACGTCCAAAACGCGGGTCTAAAGTAATTGATAAAGCACAGCGTCGGATTGCGGCTTTGAAATCGATCAGTTCCACCTTAGACTTAGGCAATGGGGTAACAATTGACTCCTTTGCAGCCATCATCAAAACAACGCAAGACAAATTGGAAGCTTATAACTCAAGCCTTTCCACCGTGGATCTGACTCAGGGAGCCTTAGAAGTTGCCGAAAAGTCGCTGATGGAACTAACAGAACACATGTTACTCAGTGTAGCTGCAAAGTATGGCAAGAATAGCGATGAGTATAAAATGGCGGGGGGCGTTCGTCGAAGCGATCGCAAGCGTCCGGTGCGAAAGCCTAAGCAAGAGGCTATTGCTTGATAAATTTGGGTTTTACTCCACCCTAACCCTCACGCTACTTGCTCCACTTGGGGAAACCCCATCGCCCTTGGCGTCTCCCTTTGGGAGAAGACCGCAGTGGTTCCCTGTGGATTGGGGAGGGAACTGAATTTGCTGTTTCCCCCGTTTGTTTGTTTCTAAGTAGAAGAATTGTAGGTTGGGTGAAGCAAAGCGCAACCTAACAAAGCTATGAAAATGTTGGGCTTCGTTCCTCAACCCAACCTACGTAGTATATGGTTTTTGGCCCTAACCCAAGCGTATTGTTCTATCAACAGCCTTTTACTTAGCCAATCAGTTTATTCAATTTAGTATTGGTTTGGATATGAGTATGATTTCATTTAGACCATTGATTTTGATTATAGGCACAAGTATTGGTTTACTGCCTTTGTTGTCCAACTGGTGCGTCCAAGCACAAAATCAATCACAAAACATTGAGCTAAAAATTTATAGTGAAAACGAGCAAAAACAAAGCTGTCCAAGCAAAGTGATTGTCACTGAAAAACCCCGTCCTTATCAAGAAGGTAGTTTTGCAACAGATGGCTCTATTAACCTGAGTGCCTATGCTACTAATATTTCTGTTCAAGCCAGTAATAACTTTAGCGTTACATGGGTTGGGACACTCAAACCAAAATATGCTAGATGCATTGCTTCTGCTGGAATGACTAAGGTTGATGGGCAAGACTACTCTGGAAAGATTAATTATTTACGGATGCACTTTGTTAAAGGTAAAGTTTATTTCATCTTGGATTTGGCTGGTGGCTTCGATCCTAATGATTATCCCCTAGTAGTGTTAAAAAATAGTTTCAAGAATGGCAATCCTACCTGGACTTGGGGTGGAACTGACTAGAGGTAATACTGGAGTCAGGCGATGATTGTTGAGCAAAAGCCAAGTCACTTTCAATTAACTTGGCATTTGTTAGGTTAGCCCCACTCAAATTGCACAAGTGAAAATTTGCCCCTCTTAGGTCTGCTAGTGACAGATTAGCTCCTGTTAAATCTGCACCACTGAGGTTGACTTCACTTAAGTTAGCACCACTAAGGTTAGCCCCCTGAAGTGAAGCTTTTTGCAAGTTTGCCTCGCTTAGGTTAGCCCTCATCAGGTATGCTTTACTTAAATCGGCTCCACTTAAATTCGCTTGACTGAGGTCTGCTGCTGTTAAATCAGCTTTACTGAGATTAGCTTGACTTAAGTTTGCCCAACTCAATGAGGCATAACTTAAGTTAATTTCACTTAGCTTCATGGTCGCAAGTACTGCACACCTCAAATTAGCATTAACAAAATTTCTTTCTCCGATTGCATAACGGCGTAAAATTTCATCAGTTGTTACTCTGTTCAAAACGGCTTTTGATGTGCCTTGATAACACCATGTAGCTTGTAATAGTTTGGCAGCAGTGTTAACAGCTATTTCATCATTAGAAGTTATAATTACACCATTGCAGCCATCCCATTGACCGTTAAGCATTAGAGCAATCTCATTAGCGGCAGTAATTGAGTCAAATAGTAAAACAGATTCTTTATGCCCTTTTAACCAGTTATTCCAACCAATCGAGATAATATTTTTCATTTCTATAAATTTTGAATTTTTTAGACGATTCCGGCTTTAACTATCTATTTTGGCTAATGACAATCAGACTGGTGTGTGTAACAACCGACCCTTATTGTGCGTGCTTAACGAACGCTTCTAAAAGTTCTCTCTTAACAAACGCTGGGCGGGTATGTTATTACACTTAAATATGTTCTTGTTGGGTGCGTAAGCTGTTAATCGTAGCGATTAAAACTAGGAAAATGGCCAAAACCAATACGGTATTTCTGAGCATTGAGTTATCAAAATGCTTGAGTGCGTTCGTCGCAGACGTTGGCGCAGCCATCGCCACTAATGCCCAGACTATTACTCCTGCATAAGCGATGTCTCGACGCTGGATAACCATAACTGCTGCAACTGCTGTTGCTATCAATACCATGATGAGAGTCCAGATTACAGGAGAAATCCCCCAACCGTTCCACCCGTGAAAATCCAAGGCAGACGCTACATTGACAATAGTCGCGACGCTAATCCAGCCTAGATAAATACTAATCGGAAAGTGAATACACCATTTTTTCAGCCGAGGCACACGCGATTTGCCAATTTCTAACTGCACATAGACAGCAATCAGGGGCAACAGAATCAAGAGCATTGCAATTACAGAAAAAGCAAAAAGCCGAGACAGAAACAGATATACCCAAATACTTTGAGCAACACAGGCGATCGCTAACAGATAACCTGTCTTACGTAAATCAGCCTCATATCGTTGATTAGGTAGAGCTTGGTATACGCCAAAAGCAAACAACCCCAGGTAAATCAGCCCCCAGATCGCAAAGGCGTAATTAGCAGGGATAATCAAGACATTTTTAAACAAAGTATTGGAAATTTCCCCGATGTTAAGTCCATTGAGCGGAAAAATGTTCGATACTACGTTGATAACAAAAGCACCAAAGATTGCAGCCAAAGTAACAAGCTGCCGCCAAAGATCCCGGTAATTGCCTCTTGTGGACTGCTGCATAGGATGTTAACTCATAATCTTTTGTGGCTTTCTTTCAGCTTACATCTGAAAAGAGTGATGCATATAAGCCACAGCCATATCGAGCAAGTTAATCAGGAGTTAAACTAATTATTGACCTCACTGCTTTTAAGCTATTGTCCATGCAGCTACTTCAAACTACCGACAAAGATTTTTCTGTCAAATTCCATACCCTTGTAAGCGATCGCCGGGAAGTTACAGTTGATGTTAGTGGGACAGTACGCGAGATTCTAGCTGATGTCAAAGTGCGTGGTGATGCCGCAGTTAAGGATTATACTAGCCGCTTCGATCGCAACCATCTCCAGTCTTTGCATCTAAGCGAAAGTTTTATTGCCGAACACGCAACGCAATGCCCTGCTGATGTCTTGGCTGCGCTGGAATTTGCTGCTGAGAGGATTGTAGCTTTCCATCAAAAACAATTACCACAAGATATTGCCTACAGCGATGCAGTCGGGGTAAAACTGGGATTGAATTGGGTAGCGTTGTCGCAAGTGGGAATTTATGTACCAGGGGGACGGGCTAGCTATCCAAGTTCTTTGTTGATGAATGCCTTACCAGCCAAAATTGCTGGTGTTGAAAGAATTGTCATGACAGTACCGATGCCTGGTGGTGAGATTAATCCTGTCGTATTGGCTGCTGCTCAAGTTGCTGGTGTTACAGAAATATATGGCATTGGTGGGGCGCAAGCGATCGCAGCATTAGCTTATGGTACAGAAAGCATTGCCCCAGTAGATAAAATTGTTGGCCCTGGTAATGCTTATGTTGCTGAAGCCAAGCGTCAAGTCTTTGGCACTGTTGGCATTGATAGCATCGCTGGCCCTTCAGAAATTTTAGTGGTAGCTGACAACCAGAACAACCCAGATTGGATTGCCTGGGATTTACTATCGCAAGCAGAACACGATCCTAGTGCCCAGTCAATCTTAATTACTGATTCCGAAATCTTCGCGCAACAAGTAATAAAGGCTGTTGAGAAAGTTCTCACCGATTTACCTACCAGAGAAGTTGCCAGTGCAAGTTGGCAAAATTATGCAGCCGTGATTCTAGTTAGCGATTTAGCCGAGAGTATACCACTGCTCAATCAACTAGCTCCAGAACATGTGGAATTGTGTGTGGATAATCCGCAACTCCTTGCCAATCAAATTAAGTGTGCCGGCAGCGTGTTTTTAGGACGCTATACTCCAGAAGCGATTGGCGATTATTTAGGTGGCCCCAACCATGTACTGCCAACTGCCCGTTCTGCCCGCTTTGCTTCTGGTTTGAGTGTCTACGACTTTCTCAAACGAATTACTTTTTTAGAATGTGACAAAGAATCATTACAGACAATAGGCAAAGCAGCTGTCACCTTAGCAGAGGCAGAAGGTTTGCCAGCCCATGCAGGTAGTGTATCTGTACGCTTACATTGAAGTAGGCAGGAGGCAGGAGGCAGGAGGCAGGAGGCAGGAGGCAGAGGCAGGAGAGAGCATCTATATTTGACATTGATTAAAAGGTTCTCGAACAAAATAGAGTGCATCGCGTTTTTGAACTTCCATACCGCCTCTATTCCAGCTTCTCCAACGAGTTATAAATTTTTTCTCACCTTGGCGACGTTCAATCGCAACAGTAAAATTATTACGGAGTTCCCGATAACATCCATCTAAATTCGTTAAGGTCAAATCCAGTGCTGAGATATTAAATTTATTCTCCCCTTTATTGACAACAAAAAATCCTTCACTGCCCCGCTCCATTAGTAATACAGTCGGACTATCAATTGCTGCTAAAACATTTTCTTTGGTATTTTTTCCCTGAGTTCCTCGTTGATGCATAATTTGGCGGAATTTGACACCATGTTTCATAAAAGCAGCATCTCTATTATCCCAGTTGAGTATTAAAGGAGTGCCACTTTCTCTCGCCAAGATATATGCTGTTGCGAGGAAAGAATCAGAAGGATCGCTATAGGGGTTAATGGCATTAGAATTAATATCGCGGATCGTATCGTGGTTTCTGCCAAAAGTGACGCTACGCGGATCGTTTATGGCTGTCGGAACTCGCAGAGAACGCAAATCTCCACCAAAGCTGAAGGCATTTTTCATTGAATTGTAGAGAACAAAATCTGTGACAGCAGCAATCCAGTTATAATTTTCTGCACTGGTGTCACTATCTGTGATTACCTCAAGATAATTCCATGCTTTGCCTTGACTTTGTCGATCCACATAGCTGATGTACTCTTTAAGAACATCTGCTGGCATATGCTTGGCAGCATCAAACCGAAATCCATCAATTCCTAAATCTAGCAGTTTTTTTAAATGAGCTTTTTGAATTTTTTTAACATTATTGGTAAATCTCAATTCAGGAAGTCCACCTAACCAACAATTAATTTCTGAATCTCTATTGCCATCACTATAATTAATGCTACAAGATTTTTTCCCTGGACGATTTAAATCCCAATTAAAGTCATTTATAGAAAGACCTGAAAATTTAGTTAAATCTTCAAAATCATCATTGCCATCTAAATTAGCCATGTGATTGAAAACAACATCAGCAATCACTTTGACCTGACAATTGTGGGCTTGATTAATAAGCTTTTTTAAATTTAAGAGTGAACCTCTACCTTCGATAACGCTGTAATCTACAGGTTGATAGCGGGTCCACCATTCTGGAGCAGGATTAGATTTTTGGGCTGGAGAAATTTGAATGTGAGAGTATCCTTGCTTCCCTATTTCACAGACAAACTTTTCAATATCAGTATACTGCTGGTCAAATGCATGAAAAATCGCAGAAGGTCTTTCTCCTGCTAATGCCTGAATTGGGTAAATACAAGTTGCGCAGATGACAACTGCACAGATGAAGATATTTTTCATCAAAGATATTATATCATGTCCGCTTGATTGCTTATTAAACCCGAAGAACCCCACCCCGCCAAAGCTGTGCTTTGTCTCCCCTCCCCGCAGGCGGGGAGGGGTTGGGGGTGGGGTTCTTTTATTATGGGTAATTTGGCGGACATGATATTACTCCTAAACCAGATTGTGTTTTACTATTAGTTTGCCAAAGAAAATTGACTTTTTATTGAGTAATATCATGTCCGCTTAGTTACTTATTAAACCTCAAGAACCCCTCCCCTTGGCAAGGAACTACGGTGTACACACAAGTCGTATTACCCCCCTTAATCCCCCCGATGTATTGGGGGGAAACTGGAAAATCTAGTTCCCTCCCCTTTCTAAGGGGAGGGTTAGGGTGGGGTAAAACCTTGGGTTTTTCAGCTATTTCAGACTTGTGTATACACCGTAGCCTTAAAAAGGGGGAAACATAAAATTTAGTTCCCTCCCCAATACATACGGGGAGGGTTAGACAGGGGTAAAACTTACGCTTAAACCTAAATGGGTTGGGGCTGTTCTTGTTAGGTCTGTATTGGACTCAGCCGAGAAACACTATAAAATCTAAAATTACAAATCCAAAATTGATTGGGCATTATTGACGCGATGGTTTTTTACCAAAGCCATAGCGCATTGTATCCATAATCCAAGTTTGGAAGTTGTCAATGTAGCTAAATATCACTGGTACTACTACCAGTGTCAACAGAGTGGAAGTTGTAAAACCGCCCATAATGGCAATTCCCATTGGTTGGCGAACTTCAGAACCCACGCCGATTCCCAATGCTAAGGGCAGAATCCCGGCGATCGTTGCGAAAGAAGTCATTAAAATTGGACGCAGACGTGATACGCCTGATTCAACGAGCGCCTGACGTTGGGTTTTGCCTTCTTGCATGTTGATGATGGTATAGTCAACTAACAGAATCGAGTTTTTAGTGACAATCCCCAACAGCAACACGATACCAATCAGGGCATATATTCCTAAGGGTTTTTGAGCAACCATCAACGCTACCAATGCCCCGCCTAAACAAAAGGGTAAGGCTGCCATAATCGATAATGGATGGAGAAAGTTGTTATACAGCAGCACCAGAATTGCATAGATACACATTAATGCCAGCCCCAATGCACCGCCAAAGCGACCAAAAATGTCTTGCATAATTTTGGCACTACCTGATGGTTGCTGTACTACTCCTGGTGGTAAGTTTTGCATTGCAGGTAGTTTATTGATTGTCTGGACTGCCTCTCCTAAAGAAAGCCCTTGCAAATTCGCTTCTACAGCTACTTGACGGGCGCGATCGTAACGATTGATGGTAGCAGGGCCGCTACCAAAGCGGATATCTGCCACTGCTATCAGGGGAACTAATCTGCCATTTTGACTGGGGACTTGTAGATTTGTGATTGTGTTGATATCAGCTCGCGCTTGCGGATCGATTTGGACGCGAATGGGGATTTGACGATCGCTTAAATTAAATTTCGCCAAGTTCGCCTCATTATCGCCGATGGTGGCAAGGGAAGCAGTCCGAGCGATCGCTTGCACTGTCACACCCAAATCTGCTGCCCGTTGCGGGTTGGGAATTACCAAAATCTCTGGTTTGACTAAACTTGCAGTAGATGCCACTTCTACCAATCCGGCTAGCGATCGCATCTGCTTTTCTAAGGCATCAGCAGCTTGATTCAATGCTGCGGGATTTTCACTTCTGAGGACAATTGATAAACCTTTGCGACTGTCACCTGGTGACTGACTTTGAAAACTAATTCTAGCTCCTGGTATTTGCTCAAAGTTAGGACGCACTTGTTCCTCAAACTGTTTTTGGGAAATATTTCGTTTCTCTCTGGGTTTGAGATTAATCGCAAGGCTGGCAGAATTGATCTCTTCTGTTGCTAGTACGCGTTCAACTACTGGATTTTGGCGGATAATATCAGTTGCTTGTGTGACTACCTTGTTAACGTCTTCTAATGTGGAACCAGGAGGAAGTTCTATAGATACGTTGGAAATTCCGAAATCACCATCATCAACAAAACCCTTGGGAATTAAAGGAACCAGCATTGCACTGGCAATAAAAAAAGCTAAAGCGATCGCTATTGTTGTCAATCTATGGCGTAACGCCCACTGTAAAAGCGATCTATAAGGTTGAAAACCTTGACGCTTTTCATCTCCAAGTTTTCTACTTCCGTTCCCACCACCTGGAAGTGTAAATTTAAAATTAAAAATTTTTATTATTCCCCCCTGCCCCTCTGCCCCCCTGCCCCCTTGCCCCTCTGCCTCCTGTAAAAGATACGCCCCCATCATCGGCGTAACCATCCGCGCGACAAGAGTTGAGAAAATTGTGGAAACGGCAACGGTAACGCCAAATGGTTGAAAAAATTGCCCCGGAATCCCACCCATAAAGGCAACGGGCAGAAACACTGCAATAATCGTCGCTGAACTGGCGATTACCGCTAATCCTACTTCGTCGGAAGACTCAAAAGCCGCTTCCCAAGCTGACTTGCCCATAGCCATGTGGCGTTCCATGTTTTCAATTTCCACAACGGCATCATCTACCAAGTTGCCCACCGCCAGGGCTAATGCCAACAAAGTCATGTTGTTGAGGGTGTAACCAAGGGCTTGCTGCACTGCGAAGGTGGGAATTATTGACAAGGGTAAGGCAACAGCCGTAATTAATGTTGCTCGCCAGTTCCGCAAAAACACTAAAATAACGATGACCGCCAGCACCGAAGCTTGTATCAATTCATCAATGGTGCTTTGGTAAGATTGACGGACAATATCGGCTCTAGTAAAAATTAAATCCAGTTTGACATCTGGGGGAAGGGTTTTTTCTAGTTGTTTGACTGCTGCTTTCACTCCTTCTTCTACTGTCACCAGAACGCTGCCAGTACTACGCAAGACTTGAAAAGCTACCACAGGTTGATTATTCAAACGGGCGGCTTGACGTACATCACCAAATTTATCTTCTACAGTTCCCAGGCTAGATAAAGGTACAGAACCACCTTGTGGTAAAACGATTTCGTAGGTTTTCAAAATATCCACACTGACGGCACTTCCTAAAGTACGGATACTTTGTTCGCTACCACCAACTTCAGCACGTCCGCCAGGTAAGTTAATGTTCAAAGCGCGGATTTGGTCGTTTACCTGAGTGGCGGTGATCGCTAGAGATTGTAAGCGATCTGGATTAAGATTAATCCGAATTTCTCGGTCAACGCCACCCACACGCTGAATTTGTGCTACACCCCGAACTCCCAATAAGGCACGGCTAATAGTTTGGTCTACGAGATTGCTTAACTCTTCTACAGAACGCCGATCTGATTTAACTGCGTAGGTAATCACCGGGCCGCCGGAAAATTCTAGGCGTTCCACAATTGGATCGTTAATGTCTTGGGGTAAATCTTGGCGAATTTGAGCGATCGCATTCCGAACATCATTGGTGGCGCGATCGCTATCTGTACCCAAAACAAAGTTAATTGTCGTCTGAGAATTCCCATCGCTAATGGTGGAAATCATGTAATCGATATTACCCAACCCTGCCACAGCATCTTCAATTTTTTTCGTCACTTGAGATTCTAGTTCTGCTGGGCCTGCACCTGGTTGGCTGACTTTGATCGAAACTGTTGGTACATCAATATTTGGGTTAGTATCAATCCCCAAGGATATGAATGAGAACCAACCGACAACCGTCAAAATTAAAAATAAAACGATCGTGGGAACAGGTTTTTTTATCGACCAGGCTGAGATATTAAAAGACATTGGGAAATTTGAGATTTGGGATTTGTCATTGGTCATTGGTCATTGGTGAGCCAGTGCGGTCTTGGGGGTTTCCCCCATAAGCAACTGCGAACCCGAAGGGTCATTAGTCATTTGTCATTGGTTATTTTTCCCTATTCCCTTCAATTTGCAACTCGAACCCGATCGCCATCTTTGAGATAGCCTGCACCATCAACGACAACGCGATCGCCTAACTGTAACCCACTCTTGATTTCTACGGTGTCGTTATTTCCAGGATCTCCTAATTCGACTTTCTGGCTGCTGACTGTATTTTCACTCGATAAGATGAATACAATTACACTTGCGTCAGCTTGGGACTGCACTGCTTTTTGTGGCACTACCATTTTCATCCCAGAGTCAGTAGTAATTGCAGCACTAGCAAACATTCCTGGTTTAAGTAAAGTTGTTGGCGGCAAGTCAATTTTCACTGTCGCCTCCCGTCTTTGATCGTTCAGCTGTGGTTGTATGTCTCTGACTCGTCCTTGCGATCGCACCCGGCGATCGACATCAGAAGTGATTTGCACCGATGCGCCAATTTTCACCTGAGTTAGTTGAGTTTCGGGCACCTTCGCCTGAAGTTCTAACTTTTCATCTCGGATAATCGAAAATAGCTTTTGTGTGCCACCAATCACCGTCCCCACTTGGGTTTGCGGCGGTACGCCAGTGACATCACCGACTCTAGCTAGTTTCTCGGCGATTACTCCTGAAACCGGCGCACGTACTACAGTTTGTCTCAATTGAGTTTGCAGTTGTTGTACTTTCGCAGCACTGCTTTTAACATCGGCTTTGGCTTTGTTGACGATGGCTTGGGCGTTATTAATATTAGCTTGGGCACTGCCGATATTAGCCTGGGCACTACGTATATTTTCTTGGGACAGGTTCACAACTTCTATGGCAGTTTTCACAGCGTAAGAACGAGTATCAAGTTCTTGTTTGCTAATTGTCCCAGAGTCAGCAAGTTGTTGATAGCGCTGATAATTTTTGGCTGCTTCCTCCAACCTCGCCTTAGCTTGAGCTAAATCGGCTTGTTTTTGCTGGACTATTGCTTTATTTGATAGCAAATCTGCCTGCTTGGATGCCAAATCGGCTTGTTTGGATGCCACATCTGCTTGTTTCGATTCCACATCTGCTTTTGCTTGGCTAATTTGGCTTTGCAGTATGGAACCATCTAACACTGCCAACACTTGACCTTGTTTGACAAAAGCTCCTTCTTTGACATTTGCGGGGATGCTTTTAATTTGTAAACCGTTTGTTTGCGGTAGCACCGGAATTAAATCACTCGCGGCTACAGTCCCAGTAGTTTTGAGTGTACGGACAACACGGGCGCTTTCTACTGTGGCGATAGTAACTGTCATCGCTGGGTTAACTTTTTTATCCGCTACTACGCTTTGTTGACGGGATGGAAAACGATTTAATACACTCATTGCAAGTAAGGCGATCGCAATTCCTAAACCAGTACCCAAGAATAATGGCTTCAACCATGCCCTGGTCTGCTTTTGATCTGATTTGCTTAAAAAATTCCTATCTTCAGAGGTTATAGCTTCTTCCACCTCAACTTCTGAAAGACTTTCATCGCTCACATTTCACCTCTACTTGCTGTTTATACATACCAAACCTTGGTATTTTCTTAAGAAAACTTGAAGTTTATTTACTTCGATATCAACTATGACGCATTTCATAGTGAATGTCTTTTATCTGCAACAGTATATAATATAACTTTTTAAGTAAGCAAAATTACTATTAAAACATGGTAATAAATTTTATGTAGATTATGATACAAAAAATTCTCTCATCTCATAAAGCTACTCTATGTCACACACCATCTGTATTGAGATCACTGTCAACCAATGCCTAAATATGAAAAACTAATATAGCCGATCTAGATTTATCTAATTAGAGTCGAAAATATTTATGTACCTTGGTAGACCAGGAAATTATTTTTTATACGTAATCAATTATTTCTCTAAAGCCTTTGTGTTGCCAGGAAGCCGTGTATTCAGGCACAGATAAAGCTAGCGTCTACAGCTACACGTGAGTTACAAAGGAGCAAACTCCATTGCCTGAAATTCCAGCAAGGGTGGCCTTAATTATGGAATTTTGAAATCAATCAAATCAATAAAAAATTGGTATTTACCAGAGTAAGCAGATATGTTCAATGCCACTGAAATTTTAATTGATGCCTTTGTAAATGAAATTCGAGACGGCTATCGCCGCACTTATGGCTGCTTTAAAAATGATTATCAGGATATTATCGCTTGGGCGGGTAACATGGCTTTGGAAAACATTGCTAATAGCGATGCCCTTTACCATAATGTTGAACACACAGTCCTAGTCGCCTTAGTGGGGCAAGAAATTTTACGTGGCAAACATATCAGGGAAGGCGGTGTTTCCAGTGAAGACTGGTTGCATTGTATTATTTCTTTAGTGTGTCACGATATTGGCTACGTTAAAGGGGTTTGTCGGCAAGACCGAGAAACAGCAAACTTATATGCCACAGGTAAAAATGGCAGAATGATTTCTGTAGCTGCTGGTGCTTCTGATGCCAGTCTGACACCTTATCATGTTGATAGAGCCAAGCTTTTCATCGATGAGCGTTTTGGAGGTCACAAATTAATCGATGCTGAGGCAATTAAGAGCAATATTGAATTGACTCGATTTCCCGTACCTGCGGCAGAAGATCATCAAGATACAAGGTGTTTTGCAGGATTAGTCCGGGCTGCTGATTTAATTGGTCAACTAAGTGACCCGCGTTACCTGAAGAAAATTACTTCTTTATTTTACGAGTTTGAAGAAACTGGTGTAAATAAAGTTTTGGGCTATAAAACCCCTGCCGATTTGCGTAACAACTACGCTAAGTTTTACTGGAATGGCGTATATCCCTATATTCAAGAAGGACTGCATTACCTATCATTGACACAACAGGGAAAACAAATTCTTGCAAATCTTTACTCAAACGTGTTTGTTGTGGAACATGAAAAACAACAAGAAGAACAGCAGCGGTATTTAGAGAAGTTAGCAGTTAAGAGTTAGGAGTTAGGAGTAGAGACGCGAGTAACCCTTGTCTGTACAAAAGTTGGGAGTTGAAAATTATTAATCATGAGTTATGAATTAAGATAAAAATTTAATAACTCATAACTCCTAACTTATAACTCCTAACTACTATGGATTGGTGGCGACGACTTAAGAAAAATCCTTTAGCACGATTTGGGGCAATTTTACTGTTAATTTTCTATATAGCAGTAATTGCAGCTGATTTCGTAGCTCCTTATGACCCCTATGCTTCACAGCCTAATGGTTCACTGCTGCCACCAACGAAGATACACTGGGTTTCTCAGTCAGGGCAGTTTACCTGGCCTTATGTTTATCCGACAACTCAGGGAGATACGAATTTAGATACAGGCGATCGCCAACTCATTGTAGACTCGAAAAAGCCTTCGCCTCTGCGTCTATTTGTCTCCGGGTCAGAATACCGATTGTTGCAGATGAGTTTGCCATTACCGCCGAAGTGGGATGAAGTCACAATTTTTGGCGGTATCCCCTTAAATTGGCATTTATTTGGCACAACAAGTGGTGTAAAAGTCAACATCTTCGGCACTGATGACCAAGGCCGCGACCAATTTAGTCGCTTGCTACATGGCGGTCGCATCAGCATGTTTATTGGGATTTTTGGCATTATCATTACCTATCCCCTTGGTTTGCTGATCGGGGGAATTTCTGGCTATTTCGGCGGTGTAACCGATAGCATTATTATGCGCTTGGCAGAAGTGCTAATGACTTTCCCTAGTATTTATCTTTTGGTGACATTGGGCGCAGTCTTACCAGCTGGTTTAAGTAGTACCCAGCGCTTTTTGCTGATTGTGGTGATTACTTCGGTTATTAGCTGGGCTGGTTTAGCACGGGTGATTCGGGGACAGGTACTATCAATTAAAGAGCGAGAATTTGTCCAAGCCTCGCGTGCAATGGGCGGGAACCCAATTTATATAATTATCCGTCATGTTTTACCGCAAACGGCTAGTTATGTAGTTATCTCTGCAACTCTTGCAATTCCTAGCTTTATTGGCGCAGAGGCGATATTGAGTCTCATCGGCTTGGGTATTCAACAACCAGACCCTTCTTGGGGAAATATGCTTTCTCTAGCTAGCAATGCTTCAATTTTGGTGTTGCAACCTTGGTTAATCTGGCCGCCGGCTGTGCTGATTATACTCACAGTGCTGGCATTCAACTTACTCGGTGATGGGCTGAGAGATGCACTCGACCCGCGCAGTTTAAGAAGATAAGACTTCAATAATAGTAAATGCGTAGACGTAGCCAGCCAGCAGAACTTTTAGCTGTAAAATTTATCTAGAGTTGATGAGAGTAGATGATAAGCTGGCAATGACCAATCAAATTCTGCAACAACAAATTGCCTACTATCGTGCTAGAGCCAACGAATACGATCAGTGGTTTTATCGTCTTGGTCGTTACGATCGTGGTGAGGAACTAAACCAGCGTTGGTTTAAAGAAGTTGATATTGTCAAACAGGGTTTACAACAAATTGTCCAAGCTGAGGAAATCTTAGAATTAGCCTGTGGAACCGGAATTTGGACACAAGAGCTTTTAAAAATTGGACAGAAAATTACTGCAATTGATGCCTCCGAAGAAGTAATTGAAATTAATCGCAGCAAGTTAAATTCACAAAAAGTAGAATATCACCAAATTGATTTATTTGCCTGGGAACCACACGCTGAATATGATTTAGTATTTTTTTCTTTCTGGTTATCTCATGTGCCGCCAGAATTGCTGAAATCGTTTTTGCTAAAAGTTTATAAATCTGTGCGTGTCGGTGGACAAGTATTTATTGTTGACTCGCGCTTTGAACCGACATCTACAGCTAATAACCATATTCTGAATGATGATGGCAGTATCTACAAAAGCCGGAAGTTAAATAATGGGCAAGAATTTCAAATAGTGAAAGTTTTTTATCAGCAAGATGAATTGCAAAAGCATCTGATCCAAGTTGGTTTTAAAGCCGATGTAAAAGTGACAGACCATTATTTTATCTATGCTAATAATACGAAGTTTTAGAATTAATTTGTAATGCTGTAACTCATCTAATGATTGCTTAAGTGACGATGGTTAAGAATAAAATCTTAATCATTTTTATTTTTTATAACTACTATAGCTCTATTTTAAACTTATTAAAAAAATTATCAAAACTTTGCCTAGATTTAAAATCATTAATCGAGAATAAATGTTAAGCTAAACCACATCTAGTTTGCATAATCTGAAATTGTACATTTCTTGTGGGGTGGGCGTCTCGCCCTCCCAAGATATGCAAGTTAAATGTGGAACAGCTTAATAGCCTTATCTTGGATGTTGGACAGTAATTTGAGTTGCCTGTTTGAAAGCCAAAATTTTCTGGAAGTAGCAGAAAACTAATATAGTGAAACTGCATCTCTTATGCGGTATTACTGACTAAAAAAGGCGGGCAAGATGCCCACCCCACACGAAGATTACAAATAGTTAATAAACTTTTGCTAATATCGAATTCGCGGGTCTACATAAGCATTTAAAATATCAATTAAAATGCTGGCACTAACAACGATCGCACCAAAAAATACTAGTACTCCCTGGACTGTGGGATAATCGCGATCGGCGATCGCTTGATACAGTCGATTAGCTAAACCAGGCCAAGAAAATGTTACCTCTGTCAAAATCGCCCCACCCAACAGAGACGCAAAAGTTAATCCCAATACTGTAATTACTGGAATTAGCGCATTTTTTAAAGCATGGGAGGCTAAAATCTTATTTTCACCAATACCTCTGGCTCTAGCAGCTTCTACATAATCGGCTTGCAAAGTTTGCTTTAAATTCACTCGCACAATTCGCTCAAAAATTCCACTGAGCAAAATTCCTAGTGTAAGACTTGGTAGAGCCAGATGGTGCAAAGATGCGAAAAACTGGGTAAAGTTTCCACCGAGTAAGCTATCAACTGTATACAATCCAGTCACAGTAATGGGAGCGGGAAGATTGGGCGGAAAGCGGTTTGAATTGGGAAACCAACCGAGTTGGACTGAGAAAATCAACTGCAAAAGCATTCCCGCCCAAAACATGGGGAGTGCGTAGGTGATAATTCCAAATAAGCGCCCACCGACATCAAAATATGTCCCAGGACGAGAAGCCGAAAGAGTCCCAACCGCAATTCCGACCATAAGTGCAACCGCCATACTACATACTGCTAACTCCACCGTCGCTGGGAAATATTGCCCAATAATGTCCCAAACATTCTCTCCCCGACTCAACAAAGAACTTCCCAAATCAAAGCGCAACAAATTTCCCAAATAATTGAGGTACTGTAACCATAGGGGAAGATTTAAACCGAGTTGTTTTCGCAATTCTTCTTTAGCTGCTTCTGGCGCACGTCCACCGAGAATTGCATCTGCTGGATCTCCTGGTGTTGCTCTTAATAAGAGAAATACAATGGTGATAATTGTTAATAGCTGGAGTGGCGCAAGAAGCAACCGAGAAACAATGTAATATTGTAAAGCTTTAGAACGAGACATAAGTAATTTTTAATTCGTAATTCGTAATTCGTAATTCGTAATTCGTAATTTGTAATTCGTAATTCGTAATAGTTAGGCTTTTCACCACATTAAATTGTCAACTTTGCGGCTTTTAGCTGTTGGAATTTAGACCTCAAAAAATTAAATTACGAATTCCGAATTATCAACTACGAATTATTTTTTAAGTGTCTGGTAAACCAAAATTTGGGTAGGGTTAAGTTTTACGCCATTAACACCATTTCGGGCAAATACATAGTCTTTGTTTTGCCATAAGGGAACGTAAGGTACATCAGTAGTTACTTGCGTTTGAATTTCGTTAAAAATTTTCTGACGCACTTCGGGGTTTTGTTCTTTGCGTTGCCCATCAATCAGTTTATTTATAGCTTCGTTATAGTAGAACGAACCCTGAGTTTGACTGCCTCCATCTTCGCATCCTTTAGCAGTTGAACCTTTGTCACAAGACAAAAATGGCTGGACGTAATTATCTGGATCTAAAAAGTCTGGATACCAATCAAGTAAAGCTGCTGGATACAAACCCTTGGCAATATCTTTAAAAAAGGCAGGCCCTTCCGCTTGGGTAACTTCAAATTGCAGTATTCCATCCATTTTGACATCCACAAGAGATTTGAGTGTCTGTGCTGCCAAACTCCGAGTAGGTGAACTAGAAGGATACCAAACTTGCACTCTTGCAGGATTTTCTTTGGAGAAGCCAGCAGTAGTTAATAATTTTTTAGCTCGATCGAAGTTAGCATCGCCATATTTATCTTTGAATAATGGCACAGAAACTTTAAACGTTGTGGGAATCATGCTATAAAGCGGATCTGCTTGACCAAATAATACTCGCTCGTTTAAAAGTGGACGGTCAATTATGGAGGCGATCGCTTGTCTTACCTCTAATTTATCTAAAGGCTTTTGATTGCGGTTTAATACCAGATAACTTACTACACTACCTTCAGCTGCGATCGCTTGCCAATCCCCTTTTTTACCACCTTCTTCCAAACTCCGATTTTGATCTGGTTGCAGCGACAAATAAGCTACATCGATTGCACCTGTACGGAAAGCATTAAACAAATTAACCGGGCTAGTTTGAATTTGGAGATTAACACCCTTGTTAACTGGTTTTTCTCCCCAATATTTATCAAACGCATCAAATCGGATGGAATCAGTACCATACTGTCCTAATTTGTAAGGGCCAGTCCCCACAAAAATATTCGGCTTGAATTTACCAGCGCCGACTTCGTAAGCTTTGGGCGAAACTGCACACACTCCAGGAAACGCCAACAGTGAGGGAAAAGCTGCAAAGGACTTTTTCAGCTTGATTGTCAACTCATACTCGCTTGTAGGTTTTACCGAATCTACTATATCAGCTAGTAAGAATGAGGGTTTTCCTTTATTTTCAATAAAGCGCTGAATGGTAAAGGCCATTGCTTGAGCGTTAAAGGGAGTCCCATCGTGAAAAACTACTCCCTGACGTAAGGGGATGGTATAAATTAAGCCGTCTTGACTGACTTTGGGTAATGCTGTAGCTAATTGGGGTTTAATTTCGATGCTTCCTGGTTCGTAGGTGTAGAGGCGATCGCTCATATTAAACACCAAACCTAAAGCTGCTAACTCATAAGCATCAGCCGGATCGAGGGTTCTTGGCTTGGCTGTTGTACCGATAGTAATACGACCATCACCTGTAGGGGTATTTACAGAACCAGATGGCGGCGTAGTTGATTGCGGACGAGGAGCGCAACTAACAACTAAAAATAAACATAGACAGAACAAAGATAGGAATTGTGTAATCCGACCCCACCGTTTCACGGACAAGGAAAACCAGGTCATGGCGTTAATATATTTGATATCAGCGGTCAGCAATTTTACTACATTTGTGACTATTATGCTGAATCTTCACAATTTATAGTGGTTCTTGTTGCAATGGAACGCTCTGGAGCTATCTAAATCAAAAATTTGTGGCGGATACTCAACTTCATAATCAAGTTTATTGCTGTGATGCCTACAACAGGCTACGCCTATGCACTATTTGGTTACAAAAAATCATTGATGAAATACATAATTTTAAATTTAAGATTTGTTAAGTATTGAAAAGTTTTTATGTAATTAAAATTTTTAACATTGGTTAAATTTGTCGTAAATTCATAGTTACTAGAAAAATAGGTCTTGTTAAGCTTTGACACTTAGCCCAAGTAGTGTAAGTTGAGATTTCACCTGTTGCTGCTTGGGAACAGACACCGACAAAGCGTTTTCTCGTCAAGATCGGCTGTATTCTCAAAAAGAAGTGTGTTTGAACATCAGCGACTAAAGCGATCGCGATATTGTTAACAGCAGATTGAAAGTCTAATAGTGAGACTAAGACCGTGAAGTATTTCTTTCTATCTGAGGGATGGGCAGTTGCAAGAGTTTGGGCATCTGATGGACTCTGGCAAATAACTGCATGGCGACGCCAACCAGATATTCAGCGAATGAATATTTGTTTAGTCGAAGAAAATGAATTGCTCTGGCTTTATCGAGTTGAAGAAGCCGTTTTAACCGTAGAAGTGAAGCCAACAACACCAGTAATTGGTAGTCAGACCATCGGCCAAGTAGTACTCAAGCGTCTGATGAGCGCCGAACAGGTAATCGAACGCCTGGGTACAGCTGAGGCAAAGTGTCAACTGCAAAATATCCACTTGGTGGTTCAGTAAATATGGGGGACTGGGGATTGGGGATTGGGGATTAGGGATTGGGGATTAGGGATTGGGGATTGGGTAATCAGCTAGCTCAAAAATGATGTTCCGGGTTATTACCTACAGCAAATTTTAGAATATTTTCCCAGTCCCCAGTCCCCAGTCCCCAATCCCTACGTAAAGAAAAGATAAGCAAATTTCATCCTAGACGGGTATTGGTAGCGAAAAAACTTAGAGATGCTACGCGATCGCATCAATTTACACGCTTGCAAACAATTCCATCAATAGTTACACTTTTTAAAACATTCTCATTTTTGCTTGGCGATGGCTACCCTATCATAGGTAAACCTCCCGAAGCGAGTAAGCATTGCCAAAGCACCCACGCTGTCTGACTTCTTAAGACTACGCTGTGGTGATACTCTGGCTCTGGCAATAACAAAAAACAAGAGAGAGTTTTATGAGTGGCGATTTTCGTCTCTCATAACCTCAGTAAGAAAATTGCTTTGTAAACTAACTCATCGAGGAGGAGCGTAGTCGATGGGACTACCCTGGTACCGAGTACATACAGTCGTTCTGAATGATCCAGGGCGGCTGATTTCTGTACACCTAATGCACACAGCCTTAGTAGCAGGCTGGGCTGGTTCGATGGCACTCTACGAACTAGCTGTTTTTGATCCTAGTGACCCAGTTCTCAACCCGATGTGGCGTCAAGGGATGTTCGTCCTACCCTTTATGTCACGTTTGGGCGTCACTCAATCTTGGGGTGGTTGGAACGTTACTGGTGGGCCATCAACCGATCCTGGCTTCTGGTCATTTGAAGGCGTTGCTGCCGCTCACATTGTTCTTTCCGGTCTGCTGTTCCTAGCTGCCGTATGGCACTGGGTTTACTGGGATTTGGAACTCTTTAGAGATCCCCGCACTGGTGAACCCGCCTTAGACTTGCCAAAGATGTTTGGCATTCACCTGTTCTTATCTGGTCTACTTTGTTTTGGATTTGGTGCTTTTCACGTCACCGGACTATTTGGGCCAGGGATATGGGTTTCTGACGCTTATGGTGTAACTGGTGCGGCCCAGGCAGTAGCACCAGAATGGGGCCCAGATGGTTTTAACCCCTATAACCCTGGTGGTATTGCGGCTCACCACATTGCTGCTGGTGTTGTTGGTATTATTGCAGGCTTATTCCACCTGACAGTTAGACCCCCCGAACGGCTCTACAAAGCCCTACGGATGGGGAACATCGAAACAGTACTTTCTAGCAGTATTGCAGCAGTTTTCTTTGCTGCTTTCGTTGTTGCTGGTACTATGTGGTACGGTAATGCCGCCACGCCCATCGAATTGTTTGGCCCTACCCGTTATCAATGGGATCAAGGCTACTTCCGTCAAGAAATTCAGCGCCGCGTCCAAACTAACGTTGCTGAAGGTGCAACCCTCGCTCAGGCTTGGTCGCAGATTCCTGAAAAATTGGCTTTCTACGATTACGTCGGTAATAGCCCCGCTAAAGGCGGTCTATTCCGTACAGGGCCAATGGTGAAGGGTGATGGCATTGCTCAGTCTTGGCAAGGTCATGCCGTATTCAAAGATTCTGAAGGACGGGAATTGACTGTACGTCGTCTCCCCAACTTCTTTGAAACCTTCCCAGTGATTTTGACTGATGCAGATGGAATTGTCCGCGCTGACATTCCCTTCCGTCGGGCAGAATCTAAGTATAGCTTCGAGCAATCTGGTGTTAGCGTTAGTTTCTACGGTGGCGATCTGAATGGTCAGACCTTTACAGAGCCAGCTGATGTGAAGAAGTACGCCCGTAAGGCTCAAGGCGGTGAAATCTTTGAATTTGACCGGGAAACCTTGAACTCTGATGGTGTATTCCGCACCAGTCCTAGAGGTTGGTTTACCTTTGGACACGCCGTATTTGCTCTCTTGTTCTTCTTTGGTCATCTCTGGCATGGCGCTCGGACAATCTACCGAGACGTATTTGCTGGTGTTGACGCGGATCTTGAAGAGCAAGTTGAGTGGGGTCTATTCCAGAAAGTGGGCGATAAGTCAACCCGCCGGAAAGAAGCCCTTTAATTTCAGTGTTGAGTAAAGAAGTGCTGAGTTCCGAGTTAAGGCTCTGACTCAGCACGGGCTAAACGCCCCGCTTCCGCTAACAGCACTCAGCACTCAGAACTTTAATTACTGGCTGGATAAAGAGGAAATCGTAATATGGAAAGCGTTGCGTACATCTTGATTTTTACTCTGTGTATAGGTACTCTCTTCTTTGCGATCGCATTTCGCGAACCCCCTCGCTTTGAGAAACCAAAAGATAAGTAGATCCTATTCACAGACTTTTAAGCGGATTTAATCTTAATATCCGTTGCTACTAAGTATGGTGGCAACGGATATTATTGTGTTTGTCCTTTGTCATTTGTCCTTTGTCCTTTATGTTGTTTCTCACTATTGACTAATGACCAATGACCAATGACCAAATGTTGTGATATAATTTCCAATCTTGGGAGTAGATATGTGTTAATGCTAGCTTTTGTGCGCTAGGATAAAAAAGGATGTTTTGTGTAAGCTGCCATAGTACTGCCTACATAAAGCATCGCGCTTGTCACACCACCTTTACGGAGACTAGAACCAGGAACAAATCAGCATGGTCAATCAGAATTTAACCGCTACAGAAATTGGATTCACTCACGAAGATTTCGCTGCTCTACTTGACAAATACGATTATCATTTTAGCCCTGGCGATGTTGTGCCAGGAACAGTTTTCAGTATAGAGCCGCGCGGCGCTCTGATTGACATTGGTGCTAAAACCGCAGCATATATACCTATACAAGAAATGTCTATTAACCGGGTGGATAGCCCGGAAGAAGTATTACAGTCAAACGAAACGCGCGAATTTTTCATCCTTACCGATGAAAACGAAGATGGTCAATTAACCCTTTCCATTCGCCGTATTGAATATATGCGGGCCTGGGAACGCGTGCGGCAGTTGCAAGCAGAAGATGCTACTGTCCGTTCTGGCGTATTTGCAACCAATCGCGGTGGAGCATTGGTACGGATTGAGGGATTACGTGGCTTTATCCCAGGTTCTCACATCAGTACCCGCAAACCTAAAGAAGAATTGGTAGGTGAGGATCTGCCATTGAAATTCCTAGAGGTAGACGAAGAACGTAATCGCCTCGTTTTATCTCATCGTCGGGCGCTGGTTGAGCGCAAGATGAACCGCCTAGAAGTCGGCGAAGTAGTAATTGGTACTGTTCGTGGTATCAAACCCTACGGTGCTTTCATCGACATTGGCGGCGTCAGTGGTCTACTGCATATTTCTGAGATTTCTCACGAACATATTGATACACCTCATAGCGTGTTCAATGTCAATGATGAAGTGAAAGTTATGATCATTGACTTGGATGCAGAAAGGGGTCGCATTTCCCTATCTACCAAGCAGCTAGAACCAGAACCCGGCGACATGATTAAAAACCGGGATTTGGTCTACGATAAGGCGGAAGAAATGGCTGCTAAGTATCGCGAACAGCTATTAGCCAAGCAGCAAGGTGCTACTGCTGCGGCTGCACCTGCGGAAGTTCTTGCAGACGAAGATATTCCACCAGCAACAGAGCTTGACGAAGATATTCCACCAGCAACAGAACTTGAGGAAGATATTCCAGTCGTTGCGGGAATTGAAACAGAGATTCCAGCAGCAACGGAAATTGAAGAGGAAATTCCAGCAGCTATTGAAGAGTAATAGATTTTTTATAGTTTTACTTGTTTTGAAGTAAGAGTATTAAATCATTTTTATAAAGAGGGTTTTTCCCTCTTTTTTTATGTGGAGAATCGGTGAAAGTTAAGAATTGAAAGTAGTAGAAGTTAAATATTATGGCAACCATTAAATGTAAAAATATCACTTTTAGTAATATCCAGGCAATTTTGTTTGATAAAAACGGTACTCTAGAAGATTCAGAAACGTATTTGCGATCGCTAGCACAAAAGGCAGCAAGATTAATAGATGCTCAAATTCCTGGAACTGGGGAACCCCTATTAATGGCATTTGGCATCAATGGCAATTTTCTAGATCCCGCAGGTTTAATATCAGTAGCAAGCCGCCGCGAAACAGAAGTTGCGGCTGCGGCATATATTGCCGAAACAGGAAGAGGATGGTTTGAGTGCTTAAAAATAGCCCGTCAAGCTTTGGATGAAGCGGAAAAATACATTGGAGAAACTCCTTCACCACTGTTTGTAGGTAGCCTAGAAATTTTGAAATACCTGCGGGAGGGTGGTCTAAAACTTGGCATTCTCTCGGCTGCGACAACTGAAGAAGTACGCAATTTTGTAGCCAATCACCAATTAAGTAATTATATCCAGTTGCAAATGGGCGTAGATGAAGGGCCTAGTAAACCAGATCCAGTGCTATTTTTGCAAGCTTGCCAAGCTTTGGGAGTTGAACCGAATGCTACCTTGATGGTGGGTGATGCAGTTGGTGATATGCAAATGGCGCGTAATGCTAAAGCCGCAGGTTGTATTGGTATCACTTGGATAGGTAAGTCAGATAATGTCCGAGGTGCGGATGTGGTGATTAATCAACTTGATGAAATCAAGATTTTAGAGGATTAATTTAATGCGAGTTCGATGAACTCAAAAACGGCATTTGGGGCGTTTTCTGACACATTAGTTTTCAGATGACATAGAAATCATCTATGTCACAGAATATCTGTGTCAAGTCAAGTCAATATACCGTAGTGTCTGTCTGTACCTGAGAAGCTTTCTATTTTATTCGCAAAAATCATCTCAAATTAACATATCAATATAATTTTGCAATCTTTCTTTAGATAGATAGTTAAAGAGATCCGTAATATCTCTCATAGAATAAAATAATAAATTTTTTAAAATCAGGGTAAACGCATTTAAATTCTGTAATCCATAGCCAACAAGGATTTCAAATTTTATTTCCAAAAATAAATAATGTTTTAAACCTTGGCTGAGTAAGCATTATACAAATAAGATGCGTTTGTCCTGTTTTTGAGAATAAGGACATTGCAATTTCGATCGCAGTCTCAACTAATTTTCGATCGTTTTTTATTGGTGGAAGCGCATGAATTTTCAAAGCTCTGCTTCACCGGTCATCATTTCTGATTCTAATGATGTCAAAGCTGAAATGTCTTATGTTCAGGGGATAGAGCATTTAATTGAGGTTGTTCAAGCATTGTCACTAGCACGGACGCTAGAACAAATCATGGAGATTGTACGAAAGTCTGCGCGTGAGTTGACTGGGGCAGATGGGGCTAGTTTTGTACTGCGAGATGGAGATCAATGTTATTACGCAGATGAAGATGCGATCGCTCCTTTATGGAAAGGCCAACGCTTCCCGATGAGTATTTGCATTAGTGGGTATACAATGCAAAACCGTCAGTCCGTTGTGATTAGCGATATTTATGGAGATGAACGGATTCCATTTGTAGCTTACCAACCAACTTTTGTCAAAAGTTTGGCAATGGTACCGATCCGAATGTGTAACCCCATCGGTGCAATTGGAACATATTGGGCAACGTTACATCAGCCAACAGAAGAAAAAGTAAAGCTATTACAGGCATTGGCAGACACAACAGCTGTCGCAATGGAAAACGTGCAGATTTATAATGAATTAGAACAAAGAGTCCACAATCGAACTGCTGCATTAGAAAAAGAAATAGAGGGGCATCAAAAAATTGAGGCAGAAGTTAGGCGCTTATCTCTAACAGATGAATTAACTGGAGTGTATAATCGACGAGGCTTTTTTCTATTTGCAGATCGGCAATTAAAACTAGCCCATCGGCTACAAAAGCCCTGTTGTCTCTTATTTATAGATATAGATGGATTGAAGCAAATCAATGATACCTTTGGACATGAAGTTGGAGATCGGGTAATAGTAGACGCCGCAGAATTACTAAGTCAAACCTATAGAGATTCTGATATCGTTGCCCGATGGGGGGGTGATGAGTTTGTTGTATTCATTCCGAAATGTTCAGATCGTACGAATGCAATTAGTGTTCGCCTACAAACTAACATTGATTTATTTAATCAAAATTCAAGTAGAAGTTATCATCTATCAATGAGTATTGGAGTTCAAGAGTGCGTTATCAATGAAGATGTTTCATTGGAAAAACTCATATTCCAGGCAGATGAGTTGATGTACCAGCAAAAACGTGCCAAGCGAAGTTCTAGCAATAACAACAGCAGCTTTTAATCCTTTACAAAGCATATCTAATGTTAATACTCAGCTTTTTTATCTCTTTTTTCATTCCTGACAGTTCTTCCGCTATCTTGACCTAATTCTCAATTTACACTTTTTAGCTTTGTATTCGTTTAAATTACGTTAATTTCTGGCGATGATGTTGGCATCCTAAATTAGGATTTTGCAGTTGATTGCTGGACAATATCATCAATTTTTTAGTTAAGAGTTTTAAGTATAAGTTCCTGCTCTCTCACTTTTTACCGTCACAGGTTCTGACTCTATATCCTCTATCTTATTAAACTCTCCAGCTTGCCAGCTATCTGTTGTATCTTTGATAAAGCTGGCAATAGGGATCGCAATTAACAAACCCAGTACTCCTCCTAACTTTGCGCCCAGCAATAAAGAAATCACCACCCACACAGGATTTAAGCCAGTCAAATTGCTGAGAATTCGAGGTGCAATAATATTAGAATTAATTTGATCGATCGCAACAGCTACACCTAAGACTTCCACCCCTAACCAAAAATTTTGCAGCGCTACCAACAAACTTACTATGGCAATACCTACCCCCGTACCAAAGGGGAAAAGTGAAAATAAGCCAATACCAATACCAAAAAGTAAAGCTAGGGGAACTTGCAGCGCCAAAAACACCAGAGTAATTGTCACCCCTAACACAGCTCCCAATGTTGCTTGACCGATGAAGTAATTGTGGAAATCCTCTCGCAGTAATTCTCGTACTCTTGGCCCAATATTAGGGGGAAACCACTGAAAAATTCCGTCCCAAAGACGTTCACCATTCAATATTAAGTATATAGTCAGCACTACCGCCAGCAGCACATTGAGGACAATACCAATGGTATCGACAGCAAAACCAAGAATTCTACCAGTAAAGGACTGAAGTTGGTTAGATAATCGTTCCAGAACTTGGGTGAATAAACCACTTAAATTAATCGGAAGTTGCTGTTGACTTAACGCCCAATCTTGAAAAGCTTGCAGCTGCTGAGTACCAGAATCAATCCAACTGGGCAAAATATTAGCCAGTTCAACGAGTTGTTGAATAATCAGGGGAACTAAGGTGATGCCTAAAGCTACTAAAACCACCAGAGTCAAAAGTAACACTCCCCCGATCGCTAAGTTGGGTTTCACTCCTTGTTCCTGGAGAAACTGGATTGGATAGTTCAAGACAAAAGCTAGTAGGATGGCGGCGGCAATAATGCTAACTAAGGGTTGAAAATACTGTATAAGTTGGAGCAATAGCCAGCCGTTGAGAATGGCAATGGGAAATGCCATTCCTATAGTTAACCATCGCGGCAGTTTGTTTGCTGATTGCATTAGCGATCACCTCATAAGAGTTCTAACTTGATTTTGGCTTCTAGGGATGTGGGAAGTGGGGAGCAGTACCTCTGCCTCTCGTGCCCAATGACAAATGACAAATGACAAATGACTAATCCCCAAATTATGTTGGATTTTTCTCAATAAAATCCAACATAATTTTCTGATGCATTGCCCCTAAAGGTCGCACTTCGCCAGCATTTTGTGAATAATAGTTACCTTGGCGAATATCTTCTGGCGTAAATAACGCCATATCCCAGCCCTCATTCAGAACCAGTTGATTTAATTCCACCAAGAGTGGTGCATGAAAGACATGACGGATAACTCTTTCGTTGGGATAACAGCCAAATTCAACAAAGGGTGGTAGATTATAGCCTATTTCTTCTAAAATTTCTCGTTTTACCGCTACATCTGGCGTTTCACCAGGTTCGATGTGACCGCCAAACAGCGCCCAGTAACCAGGGTAGAGAATACCGGGGATGTTGTCACGCAACTGCATGAGAAACTTGTTTTTCTGGTAGAGAATTGCGATCGCTACGTGCACCTGTTGATTGTTCATATCTTTATTTTTAATTTTTAATTATTCTTCTTCTAAATAAACTTCCCCCAATTCTTTGCCAGCTAAGGGAATACTTCGGTAGCGAACTTTACCCTTAATTACAACTTCTGAACCTTCACCCAGATTTTTTTGATTGGTGACAACCCAAATTTTGCCCGTTGAGTCCTTAATTTTATAAGCCCACTGTTCGATCAGGGGAGCTTGCTTTTCTACCTGACCTTGGATGTAAACTATAGCCTGATTGTCTTGTTTTGGTTTAATCTCTCCAATTGGAGTGACATTTGTACCAATTTTTAAGCCAGCACCACGCAAACCAGGCGATGTCAAGTTACCACAACTACAAAGTCCTGCGATCAGGAAAAAAATTAACCCCAAACGGTAAGGAACAATACTGTGCCCGTACAAGAACGAAAGAGATAAATTTTTTATTTGTCGCATAAAAGCCATCAATTTATTTTGGGTATCGGGCATTGGGCATTGGGCATTGGGCATTCTTCTCCTGCTCTTCCCCACTTCCTAATTCTTTATTCTTCAGATGATGCCGTTGATCTGAGAAAATAAACATTATGAATTTACTGTGAGAGAAACGCTACGACATCAAACAGCAACACAATAATAGTCGAAAGTCAAGAGTTAAGAATCAATATTTTCATTTTGGACTTTGGACAAAAAGCGAACATAGCTGGGAATTTTCATGGAAACCAAAACTGCCAAAATCCTTGATGGGAAAGCATTAGCTGCAAAAATTCAGCAAGAACTTTCTGTTGCCATTACACAATTACAACCAAAAATTGGACGACCACCTGGTTTAGCAGTGTTGATGGTTGGTGATAACCCAGCGTCAGCCGCTTATGTACGCAATAAAGAAAAAGCCTGCGCTAAAGTTGGGATCGCTTCTTTTGGTAAGCATTTTCCTGCCGAAACTACTCTCCAAGAGTTAGAAGAGGTAATTGCTGCACTCAACCACGATAAAAGAGTGGATGGCATTCTTGTGCAATTGCCCTTACCTAACCACCTGGATGCTGTAACTCTGCTACATCAAATCGATCCCGATAAAGATGCTGATGGACTGCATCCAGTTAACTTGGGGCGACTAGTACGGGGAGAAACTGGGTTACGTAGCTGCACCCCGGCTGGTGTGATGCGGCTTTTAGAAGAATATGAGATTCCTTTGCAGGGAAAACAGGCAGTAGTGGTAGGGCGCAGTATTTTGGTGGGTAAACCGATGGCGCTGATGCTATTAGAAGCTGATGCCACAGTCACGATCGCTCACTCGCGATCGCATGACCTCAAAACCATCACCCAAAATGCTGATATTCTAATTGCAGCAGTAGGTCGTCCCGGATTGATCTCTGCTGATATGGTGAAACCGGGCGCTGTTGTGGTAGATGTGGGGATGAATCGCGTCACCGATGCTAATGGCAAAAGTCGTCTCATTGGCGATGTCCATTTGGAATCCACCGCTGATGTCGCAGGATTTATCACCCCAGTTCCTGGTGGTGTCGGCCCGATGACTGTTGCCATATTGTTGGAAAATACATTTGCTAGCTATTCTAGAGCGGCAAAAGAAGAAAGAGAGTGAGGAGTGAGGAGTGATGAGTTAAAAGTTGAAAGCGATCAGTTAAAAGTTAAGAGTTGTTAACTCCTAACTCCTAATTCCTAACTCCTAACTCTTAACTCTTCATTTTTTTCAGTCCCCCAGCACCTTAAAATTGTGACGTATAAGGCAAAAATCGCAAAATGTCAGGAATTAAAGAATGGTAGCAACTGATAACGTCCAAAAGACACCACCAGAAGAAGCCACATTTAACTTAGCAGCTTATTTAAAAGAGCGACAAAAGCTTTGTGATAATGCTTTGGATCGGTCTATCTCAGTCATTTATCCAGAAAAGATTTATGAGGCGATGCGCTACTCGTTATTAGCTGGAGGTAAGCGTGTACGTCCCATTCTTTGCCTTGCCACCTGTGAAATGATAGGTGGAACCATTGACATGGCCATGCCAACAGCTTGTGCTGTGGAGATGCTCCACACAATGTCGTTGATACATGACGACCTACCAGCGATGGATAATGACGATTACCGTCGTGGAAAGCTGACGAATCATAAAGTCTATGGGGAAGATGTAGCGATTTTGGCTGGGGATGGCTTGTTGGCTCTTGCTTTTGAGTCTGTTGCCATTCAAACCCCCCAAAGTGTTAAGAGAGAGGTGGTCTTGCAGGTTATTGCCCGTCTTGGCCGAGCCTTAGGGGCAAGTGGTTTGGTCGGCGGTCAAGTTGTCGATTTAGAGTCGGAAGGTAAATCAGATATTTCCTTAGAAACCCTAAATTTCATTCATAAACACAAAACAGCCGCCCTGTTGGAAGCTTGCGTAGTTTGTGGCGGGCTGATTGCTAATGCATCACCTGAAGATGTGCAGCGACTAACCCGTTATGCTCAAAATATTGGGCTAGCATTCCAAATCATCGATGATATTTTGGATATCACTTCTACCCAAGAGCAATTAGGTAAAACAGCTGGCAAAGACCAAAAAGCTCAGAAAGTTACCTATCCCAGCCTGTGGGGACTTGAGGAATCGCGATCAATTGCCCAAGAGCTAGTTAAAGAAGCTTGTGTGGAATTAGAACCATTTGGAGACAGAGCTAAACCACTCCAAGCGATCGCTCATTTTATTATCAGCCGTAATAACTAGTAACGCTTTGGGTAATTCGTAATTCGTAATTCGTAATTCGTAATTCCTATACCGCAAGCGTTTCATTGATTGGGAATGGGTGGTTTATTTACACCATACTGTACTACTACTGCCCAACGAAATTAAAAATTCACTGATTCAAAATTACAAAAGCTTACTTGATAAGCTTTTAGGTTATTTTGAATCGCTGGTCTTTTTCTAACGTGATAGATTAATTTGGGATTTTGGGTTGAATCTAAATGTTTCCTCAACCAACAACTGCTGCTAATATTTACTAACCTAACCAAAATAACATGCAGGACATAGGCAACATTTTAGACAACCGGGTGCTGCTGGTTGCTCTGGTAGCTTGTTTAATTGCTCAAGCATTAAAGCTCGTAGTTGAGATCGTCAAACATCGCAAACTGAATGTGCGTGTTTTGGTGACAACCGGAGGTATGCCCAGTGCCCATTCGGCTCTGGTTACGGCTTTAGCCGCTGGTGTAGGGCAAACACTGGGTTGGGCATCTCCTGATTTTGCCGTTGCGATCGTTTTTGCCATCATTGTCATGTATGATGCAGCCGGAGTTCGCCAAGCAGCTGGCAAGCAAGCTCGTATTCTCAATCAAATGATTGATGAATTATTCCATGAAAAACCAGACTTTAGCCAAGACCGTCTGAAAGAATTACTCGGACATACACCAGTTCAGGTAATCGCTGGATCGGCTTTGGGTATAACCATCTATTGGTTAGCTAGGTCTGCTTATTAAACTAGAGTAATAAATCTTTGTTTGAGGGGCTATTGATAATTAATAACTGGTAATTTGTCAATCAATTTTGGATTTTGGATTTTAAATTTACCCCGTGAATAAATTTAGGGAATTAAGAATGAAAGGATTTGTTCCAAAGAACTTATTTCACGCAAAGCGAGTATAAATATATTCGCTGAAAACCCTTTGAAATTTGGAATTTAAAATCACAAATTAATTCAATTGACAAATTACCACTCTGGTAGACCGCATCAAGATACCACTGAACTTAAGATCGCTAAAACCGCACAGTCGAGCGCAGCAGAATCACTTTACGACTATCTACTAGGCTGGCAACGAAACCGCCATTGTTTAGCTTTTGCAATGTATTATACGCTTCAGTTTGGTTAGTGGTATAAACTGCTAGCAAGTAAGGGCGTTGTCCATAAGAAACAAAACCGACGTTACCTCCGACCACTTGCTGCACACTATTTACTAATTCTGGACGGTTGTAATAATCTACCAGTACTGCATAACCTTCTCCTAATGCTTGAGGATTATAGCTGACTGTCTGCTGAGGTGGTTTGGGCTGTGACTGTGGCTGTGACTGTGGCTGCACATCTGCCGTTGTCGTTGGTCGAGTGGTAATTATGGCAGATAAGCCAACAATATTGCTGACATATCTTGCCCAACGATTGGCATCATCAATTTTGTTAAAGCCTCCGACTCGCGTCACGGTTTCGTTGAGATATTTGCAGGTGATAGTTTTAAGTTCAGGTGGTAAAGCGCTACGTAACTGCTTTTGATTATTTGCTGTGGGACTGACTACTAATAAAAGATACTCACCCGCATTTGGTGGTTGACAAGAGGGAATGGTTTTTTGAGCAAGTACAGAACTCATGCCACCAATCAACCCTACAATCGCTAATCCTAAAACACTTGGGAAATTCTGAAATCTATGCACAAAAGTTAGATTATGTAAATTAAGGTGTCCTAGAAGATTTTATAAGAAAAAAGCTGAAAACCTAGCTACTTCAGTATGGTGATGAAATATGTGTCAAAAAATATATTTTGTTACTCAAAAATAAAATCAGGGAGTGGGGGAAGAGGCAGAGGGGCAGAGGGGCAGGGGAGCAGAGCAGACAAGGGGACAAGGGAGAATTATTGAACAATCTCCCTTGTTTCCCCATCTTCCTTATCTTTTCTCCATGCCCAATGTCGAATGCGCTATGCCTAAGATACGGTAGTAAGCGATGCCAAAGCATCTGGTATTGCCTCAGAAGGAGCCTGGAATTCGCCAGTAATA
Organism: Nostoc sp. DedSLP04; assembly: GCF_034530775.1. Lineage (NCBI taxonomy): Bacteria > Bacillati > Cyanobacteriota > Cyanophyceae > Nostocales > Nostocaceae > Nostoc > Nostoc sp. DedSLP04. Next base: position 47,619 of record NZ_JAVRCL010000053.1, read on the forward strand.
ACGTACTCTAAACGCAGTTTTAACCAAGTAATAAATTGAGGATTTGTAGAAATAATTGCTACTGCTGGTTGGGGACATTTTGCTTTTAGCTCTTTAAACTGCGGTGTTTCCAAGAAAGCTGGTTGCTCAACTAACCAAAAATCTATTTCTTTTTCTTGTTCGTGGTAGTTACGGGTGCGTTCTTTGAGAACTTCGTGTATCGGTTCTTCTTCGAGAAGAAAGCGGTGACTTGCCAAAACGTAATGGTATGTTTGCATTTTCATCCTTTGCTTGCTATGTGAATAATTTCAGGGCACAGTGACTCTGTACCCTAACAAAACTAACTAACTTTTCTGGGATTTCTTGAACCAAGAACTGAACGGACAAGCACTTTTCTGGTTTTCAGATTTTGTCTGTTTGCCACCAGATGTTAGCTTTTCCAAGAACAGATTATTGTCGAAGTAATGTTCTAAGGAAATAACCTTCAAGTCATCGGTAACTTTTGCAATGCTCATACCGATAATTTCTATTGTTTCTCCAGTAGGTGCATGGTCTTTATATTCTCCGTTAAAATGTCCCCAATGCCGCCATTTAAATGTTACATTCGGTGGCCCTGAGAAAACTTCCAGCACTTCCCAAGGAAATCCTTGAGGAAATGTTGTGTGGAAGACTTTTGCGGATGATTCAAAGGTTTCTTCTGAAGCTTTGTAATGCTCTGAATCAGGCATAAATAGATTGTAAGTACCTTGGGCTGATAAATCTGCTGCGGTATACTCTACTCCGCCATTGGTACTGACGCGAAAGTTGTCATTCACAATAGATAACCACTCTTGCGGGTTAGCTTTGAAGGATACCTCCATCTCGAAGGTTCTCACCAAGTTTTGCACGATCGCTTCCAGCGTTCCTTCAAGATGATTATAGATACTTTCTTTAGCAAGATTCTCTTTGGAACGAGAATAATCAGGCGGTGTCTGATAGCGCCACTCGACATCAGTGCTTTCTGCTATCACCCGATCGCGATCCTGTACCCAAAGTGGCAGGTTGTTAGATTGTGTTGCGCTCATAGAAGTTTTTGCTGAAGATTCGATCCCAATTTCTAGATTTCGCAGTGACAACCCCTCTTTTTATATAAGGAGCAGGGAGCAGGGAGTAGGGGGCAGGGGGGAAGTTTTATTAAGTATTTCCCTGTTGCCTATTGCCTATTCCCCATTCCCTCTTATAGCTTGTTTCATCTCGCGGACTGCCCTTTCTATACCTACTAATGCTGCCCGACTGATGATGGTATGACCAATGTTTAATTCTTCCATGCCTGGAAGCGCGGCCACTGGATAGACGTTCCAGTAGGTGAGTCCGTGACCAGCGTTAACTCGCAATCCGGCTTGAATCGCTTGTTCACACCCTTTTGCTAATATGGCTAATTCTCGCTGGCGATTTGTTTCATCTTTAGCCTCAGCATATTGTCCGGTGTGCAATTCAATAAACTGCGCCTGTGTCTTGACAGATGCTTCAATTTGTGCTGGTTGGGCATCGATAAATAAACTAACTGGAATGCTAGCGCTTTGCAATTTATCGACTATCTCACCTATTCTAGCAATTTGGAGGGCAATATCTAGTCCGCCTTCTGTTGTGACTTCTTCGCGCTTTTCGGGGACTAAAGTCACGTAATCTGGTTTGATATCGAGAGCGATCGCCAGCATTTCATCTGTAGCGGCCATTTCTAAATTAAGATGCGATCGCACTGTTTGCCGCAATATCCGCACATCCCGATCTTGGATATGTCGCCGATCTTCGCGCAGATGCACCGTAATTCCATCTGCACCTGCTAATTCTGCCAGTACCGCCGCCGCTACCGGGTCTGGTTCCACCGTCCGCCGCGCTTGCCGGATAGTGGCGATGTGGTCAATGTTAACGCCAAGTGTAGGCACCCCAAGTTTCTCCCAAATCCACAGTCCTTAGAATTTGATTTTACTGGAAATAGCGGTAGTTTTGCTGAAGGAGCTACAGATAGATTACACGCGTACAATGCGATTGTTTAAAAGAAAACTGAGTTAGCAAAAGCTTATTCTTGGGCAAACTACTTTAAATAAGTAGCTGATTTCACAAGAGTTGATGAAGTATGAATACAGCAGTTGAGCCGATGGACAAGCTTTTGAACTATCAAATTAGCGAACAACTTTATGCAGGCTCTAGAACCGTAGTTTACCGTGCTATTCGAGAGGCGGATCGACTTCCGGTTGTGATTAAACTGCTCCAGCAAGAGTATCCTAACTTCAATGAACTGCTGCTGTTCCGTAATCAGTACACTATTGCTAAAAATCTTGACCTACCCGGTATTGTTCATCCCTACAGCCTGGAACCTTACCGCAATAGCTATGCTTTGGTGATGGAGGATTTTGGTGGTATTTCCCTCAGAGATTGGCTCAACCAAAAAATGGCGAGCAACCAATATACTTTGACAGAGTTTTTGGATATTGCGATCGCTCTAAGTAATATTCTTGACGGACTATACCGCCATCAGGTTATCCACAAAGATATTAAGCCTGCCAACATCCTCATCAACCCGGAAACTAAGCAAGTCAAGTTAATTGACTTTAGTATTGCCTCTCTTTTACCTAAAGAAACCCGCGAAATTCACAGTCCCAATGTCTTAGAAGGTACTCTCGCTTATCTTTCCCCAGAACAAACCGGGCGGATGAATCGTGGAATTGACTATCGCAGTGATTACTATTCCCTCGGCGTTACCTTCTATGAATTGCTGGCTGGACATCTGCCCTTTGAGTCTAACGATCCGATGGAGTTGGTTCACTGTCATATTGCAAAGCTTCCAGAGCAATTAGGAGGCAGGGGACAGGGGGCAGGGATCAGGGGGGAAGAAGAAATTCCCGAAGTTCTTTGTGGGATTGTGATGAAATTGATGGCGAAAAATGCTGAAGACCGCTATCAGAGTGCATTAGGGCTGAAATTTGATTTAGAAAAATGTTTGTCTCAATTGCAAGAAATTGGCAGGGTTAAATCCTTTCAATTGGGTGAGCGGGATATTTGCGATCGCTTCATCATCCCAGAAAAGCTCTACGGTCGCCAAGCCGAAGTTCAAAATTTACTGGATGCCTTTGAGAGAGTCAGCCAGGGAAGCACTGAAATTATGTTGGTAGCGGGCTTTTCTGGCATTGGCAAAACTGCTGTGGTGAACGAAGTCCACAAGCCAATTGTGCGACAACGGGGTTATTTCATTAAAGGTAAATTTGACCAGTTCCAGCGCAACATCCCTTTCTCTGCCTTTATGCAAGGCTTTCGAGACTTAATCGGGCAACTGCTAAGTGAAACTGACGCCCAATTCCAGCAATGGAAGCGCAAAATTCTTTCTGCTTTGGGTGAACACGGACAAGTGATGATTGAGGTGATTCCAGAACTGGAAAGTATGATTGGTAAACAGCCTCCTGCGCCAGAACTCTCTGGTGGTGCAGCCCAAAATCGCTTCAATTCGCTGTTTTTGAAATTCACTCAAGTCTTCACTGCATCAGAGCATCCATTGGCAATCTTTATTGACGATCTGCAATGGGCAGATGCTGCTTCTTTAAACTTAATGCACTTGTTAATGAGCGAAGCTGACATCGGTTATCTGCTGTTAATTGGTGCTTATCGAGATAACGAAGTCAACCCAGTACATCCCCTGATGCTGACTTTAGAAGAGATTCAAAAGTTAGATGCTACAGTCAATACGATTACTTTATTACCTCTCGATCGAGTTTCTATCAATTATTTGGTTGCAGATACATTGAGTTGCTCTTTAGCTTTAGCCACACCTCTAACAGAATTAGTATTGAGCAAAACTAAAGGAAATCCTTTCTTCAGCACCCAGTTTCTCAAAGCGCTACATCAAGATAAACTAATTACATTTAATTTTAATGGTGGTTATTGGGAATGTGATATTGCTCAGGTGCGATCGCTCGCTCTTACCGATGATGTAGTAGAGTTTATGGCAATTCAGCTTCAGAAATTGTCAGCAAAAACTCAAGAAGTTTTGAAGTTAGCGGCTTGTGTAGGAAATCAATTTGATTTAGCGACGTTAGCGATCGTCCATGAAAAATCCCAAGTCGAAACAGCCGCAGACTTTTGGAAAGCTTTGCAAGATGGGTTGATTATTCCTACCAATGAAATTTACAAGTTCTATCATGACGAGTCGCAATTGAGAATTCAAAACTCCGAATTTCAGCAACACAATTTTCCTGATTCTTGCTCTTACAGATTTCTTCATGACCGCGTTCAGCAAGCAGCCTATTCTCTTATCCCTGAATCTCAACGAAAAGCTACTCATTTCAAGATTGGGCAATTACTGTTAAACAATACATCACCTGAAGCGCTTGAAGCTAGCATTTTTGACATTGTTAATCAGCTAAATGAGGGAATTGACATAATTGATGGACAATCTCAAAGATATGAACTAGCTCAACTGAATCTAATCGCTGGTAAGAAAGCGAAAGCTTCTACTGCTTATAAAGCAGCCCTGAAATATTTTACATTGGGTAGAAGCTTGCTGATAGCAGAAAGTTGGTTATTTAATTATAAAATTACATTTGAATTATATCGAGAATCCGCAGAATGTGAATATTTAAATAGTAATTTTCACCAGGCCGAAACATTATTTCAGATAGCGTTAGCTCAAAGCCAAGATAGGTTTGAGCAAGTAGAGATTTATAGGATTCAGATGTATCTGAGAATGACTCAAGGTGAAAATATAGCAGCTAGTATTGAAGCTGGAGTAAAAGGTTTGAGCATTATGGGGATGCATCTGCTAGTCACTCCTGAAGAACAGCAAGCTGTTATCGAAACTGAACTTCAAGAATTAAAAGCTAAACTGCAAACGATTCGCATATCAGATTTATTCGATCTGCCTGAGATGACAGATCCAGAGAAGAAGGTTTGTATGGGTATTTTAGCTGACCTTTGGGCAGCAGCTTATATGGGAGGAGATCGATACCTCAGTTGCTTGGTTCCTCTATTAGCGATCAATTTATCGTTTAAATATGGCAATGCAGAAAGTTCTGGTTTTGCTTACTGTATATATGGGATGAGTCTGGCAAATCAAGGAAATTATCAAACTGCTTATGAGTTCGGTACATTAGCACTAAAACTCGATCGTCACTTTAATAGTACTCAATTTATTTTTAAGACCAATAATATCTTTGCACACACGATTAATCCCTATAATCAGCATTTGAAAACGAATTTGCCACTTTCTCAGGAATCATTCCAAGTCTGTCAAGAAACTGGAAATTTGGTGTTTGGTGTTTGGGCGGTTTCGTTTTTGATTTGGGCAATGTTAATTAAAGGCGATCGCCTCTCAGATGTTTACGCGGAAACTGAAAAATATCTGAGTTATGTCCAACAGGTTAATGATGCCAATATGCTGTATGCATTTACTTTACAGCAGCAGTTTTTATTAAATCTGCAAGATATATCTAAAAATACCGATTTATTAGGCGATCGCAACGATGAAAATATTCCCTATATAGAAGTATGGAGACAGAAGAGTAACTTCGATCATGGAATTAATTGGTACTGTTTTCTTAAAATCCAATTGTCGTACCTTTATGGTCGTTACACAGATGCTGTACAAGCAGCAGAAGAAGCTGAGAAAACTCTTGGTTGTAACTCTGGTTTTTTCCCAATTATTCAGTATCATTTCTATTATCCACTCAGCTTGATAGCTCTTTATCCCAATGTGACATTAGAGAAGAAAAAGCAGTATTGGGACATTATTCGAGAGCATCAACAAATTCAGAAAAATTGGGCGAATAGTTGCCCAGACAACTTTCTACATCGATATCTCTTGTTATCTGCGGAAATAGCAAGAATTTCTGGCAAATATATGGATGCAATCGAGTCATACGATCGCGCCATTGCTAAAGCCAAAGAAAACGAATATGTCAACGAAGAAGCTCTCGCCAACGAGCTTGCAGCCAAGTTTTATTTAGAATGGGGCAAAGAACGCATTGCTCAAGAGTATTTAATTAATGCTTACTATTGCTACACCCGTTGGGATGCTAAAGCTAAAGTCGATGACCTAGAACAGCGTTATTCACAACTGTTAGCCCCAATTTTACAACAGAGGCGATCGCCACTCACACCCAATGACACAATCGCAAATATTGACAGCATTACTACCTTCCACCCAAGCATTCATAAATCAGTAACATCTAGCAGCAATACATCAGTAATGCTAGATTTGGCAACAGTTTTAAAAGCCTCTCAGACTCTCTCCAGTGAAATTGAATTAGATAAATTACTTACGAAGCTGCTACAAGTAGTGATTGAAAATGCTGGAGCAGATAAGTGTGCGTTACTACTGCTTAAAGAAGATAGATTGCTAGTTGAGGCGATGACTCAAGTTGGGCAACAATCAACAGTGTTACAGTCCATTTTTGTGGAAGATAGTGCAGACGTTCCTCATAGTCTAATTTACGCCGTTAAACGTAACTTGCAATCTACCGTTATCTTTGATACAACATTGCATCCGGCGCTAATAACCGATCCCTATATTATTCGTCAGCAACCCAAAAGCTTGCTGTGTACGCCGATTCTCTATCAAGGAAAATTGTTAGGGATTTTATATTTAGAAAACAATCTGATGAGTGGGGCGTTTACTAGCGATCGCGTCGAAATTCTCAATCTATTATGCACTCAAGCTGCAATTTCCCTAGAAAATGCCCGACTTTACCAGCAAGCACAAAATACTCTAGAAAACTTGGGACAGACGGAACAATTTTTGCGGTTAATTATTGACAATATCCCACAATCTGTTTTCTGGAAAGACTGCAATAGTGTTTATTTAGGCTGTAATCATAAATTTACACAAACTTGGGGTCTAGGAATGCCAGAAGATGTTATTGGGAAAACAGACTACAATCTTCCCTGGACTAGTGAGCAATCAGATTTTTTTGTAGCGCGCGATCGCCGCATTATTGAGTCTGGGGAAGCGGAACTCAACATTATCGAAACCGTGCAGCAAGTAGATGGAACACAAAAGTGGTCTAATACAAATAAAATTCCTCTAAAAGATAGAGAAGGAAACGTTTTTGGCATTCTAAGCACATCTGAAGACATCACTGAACGCCAACAAGCACAACAATTGTTACAGCAGCAAAAACAACAGTTGGAACAAGCGTTGCAAGAACTCAAAACGATGCAATTGCAAGTGGTGCAAAATGAAAAAATGTCTGCTCTTGGCAATCTGGTAGCAGGTGTTGCCCATGAAATCAACAATCCTGTAGGCTTCATTGCTGGTAATATTGAACCTGCCAAAGATTATGTTAAAGATTTGTTTGGACTAATTAATCTTTATCAACAAAAGTTTCCCAATCCCAGTTTAGATATTCAAGATGAAATTGATGCCATCGACTTGAATTATTTACGCGAAGATTTGCCTAAATTACTAGACTCGATGAAATTGGGTGTTAACCGTATTCGTAGTATCAGTACCAGTTTGCGAACCTTCTCCAGAGCAGATAAGGATTATAAAGTTCCTTTTGATATTCACGAAGGGATTGATAGCACTATTCTGATTCTCAGACACCGTTTAAAAGCTAATGAAAACCGTCCAGCAATTGAGGTAGTGAAGAATTATGGCAAGCTCCCCCTAGTGGAATGCTTTGCGGGACAACTTAATCAAGTGTTTATGAACTTGTTAGCAAATGCCATTGATGCGCTTGAACAATACAATACAGAACGCAGTTTGGAAGCGATTCTTGCCAACCCCAATTGCATCACTATTCAAACTCGTGTAGTAGATTCAGGTCAAAATGTTTTGATTAAGATTGCTGATAACGGGGTGGGGATGCCACCGGAGGTTAAACAAAAAGTGTTTGACCATTTGTTCACTACCAAGGCTGTAGGAAAAGGCACTGGATTAGGATTAGCGATCGCTCGTCAAATTGTGGTAGAAGCACATGGCGGTTCGATCTCTTGTACTTCCGAACTTGGAAAAGGTACAGAGTTTGTCATTCAAATCTCTACTCAACAACAATAATGAGTGTTGAGTACTGTTAGCGATAGCGGAGTGTTTAGCCCGTGCTGAGTAATTTCCACTTTACTCAGCACTTTTCATTTTTGCTTTTTAAATTTTTAGTTTGGAGTCAAGCTACAATGATGCTTCAATTGCGGAAAGTATGGTTGAAAATTAATCCCCGATGGAATGCCCAAATCGACAAAAAATACTACTCATTTAAATGGCGATCGCGTAACTTTATATTATTATCAATTGTAGTATTTTTGTCTATTAGTATTAGCGCTACAGCTATCACTAGTTACAAAATTGTTAAGGGATTGCTACTCGATAGTCTGAAAGAACAAGTACTATTAAAAACACGCAAAGGCCAGGATGATATTGATAATTGGTTAGCCATTCGTAAAACAGAAATTAATACTTTGGCAAATTCTGGTGTGGTGCGATCGCTCGATTGGTCTGTAATGGAACCTTACTTGCAATCTGAATTGAAGCGGCTACAAACGTTTTTGCTCATGGGGTTGGTCACACCGGATGCTCTATTAATCAATACTCACGGAGATCATCTCAATGTTAAAGACCGAGAATTTTTTCAGCGGAGTATAGCAGGTGAAACAGTAGCAACCGATCCAATTATTGGACGCACAACTAAACAGTTACAGATTCAGATTAGTTCGCCGATTCCTGCCGAAACAGGCATAAAGCCAGCAGGTGTTTTAATGGGAGGAATTCCAATTAACCGAGTCGTTGAGGCGATCGGCAATTTGCATCAAGGTAAAGGCAGCTATGCCTTTGCGCTGAATTCTCAAGGAGTTCCCATCGCCCATCCCAACACGGAACTAATTGGTACAGCCGAAAAAGCCGCTCAGAGTTTCCTTAATTCGCCCAATCCCAGGTTAGCGGAAATTACCCAAAAAATGGTAGCTAAACGCACAAGTATTGAATTAGCTCAACTGGATGGTAAATGGAGCTATGTTGCTTACACTCCCCTCAGAGAGGCAAATTGGTCAGTAGCGTTAATTGTGCTAAAAGAAAATATTGAATCGCCATTACAGGCGTTGAATTTGTTGGCTACCGTTTTGGGAGGATTGCTGGCGGTTGGGTTGATTAGTGCGTGGCGACAGGTGCAACTATATGAACAGATTCGCGATCGCGCCTTGATTTCTAGCCAGCAGACGCAACAACTCAGCAAAACCCTGAAAGAATTGCAAAATACTCAAGCTCAACTCATCCACACCGAAAAAATGTCTAGTCTGGGACAATTAGTGGCTGGAGTGGCACATGAAATCAATAATCCCGCCAATTTTATCCATGCCAATCTCAACCATGCCAGCGTTTACAGCCAAGATATCCTCGATTTGCTCAAGCTTTATCAACAAACATACCCAAATCCTACCCCCGAAATTAGCGATCGCGTTCAAGACCTTGATATTGAGTTTCTGGCAGAAGATTTACCTAAATTAATGGCATCAATGCAAGTGGGAACCAAACGCATTCGTGAAATTGTGCTGTCGCTGCGTAATTTCTCGCGCCTCGATGAAGCAGATATGAAATTTGTAGATATTCACGAAGGATTAGATAACACTCTGATGATTTTGAATCGTCGCCTTACAGCCACGCCCAACCTACCAGAAATTCAGATCGTTAAGCAATACAGCGATCTACCGCTAGTAGAATGCTACGCAGGGCAACTCAATCAAGTGTTTATGAATGTTCTCGTGAATGCGATCGATGCACTAGAAGAAGCCAGCCAAAAGCGAAGTTTTGAGGATCTTAAAACTAACCCCAATCAAATTAAGCTCCAAACCCAAATTGACAAATCAAGTCATTGCGCGATCGTTCAGATTTACGATAACGGTATTGGGATGTCAGAGAATGTCAAGCAACGAGTATTTGACCATATGTTTACTACTAAACCTGTGGGTAAAGGAATCGGATTAGGAATGGCGATCGCTTATCAAATTGTTGTAGATAAACATCGAGGGACTATTGAAGTTGATTCAACCCCAGGATGTGGTACAGAGTTTACCATCCGTATTCCTTTAACAAGTAAAAATTAAAAAGTCCTGAAAAACTTGAAACAGTCAAAGATTATATCAATAAGTTTTTTTGGCTAATTTCTACACTCATAGTTAGAGGCGATATACTTTAATAAAGTTGATTTGTAAATTCTATCTGCCACATACAATTATTACTAGATCAACTATCTGAGGTAATATGCTTTTAAAACTGCAACAAATTATTGTTAAACCTGGTCAACAAATGTTACTTAAAGATATTAGTTGGCAGCAGTTAGAAGACATTTTAGAAGAAATGGGAGAAAGACGTGCAGCACGTATTTCTTATAGTCATGGTTGGTTAGAAATTATGGTTCCCCTACCAGAACACGAAAAAGATAAAGAACTTATTGGTGATTTAGTCAAAATCTTATTAGAAATACTAAAAATTGATTTTGAGCCTTTTGGTTCTACAACACTTAAAAATGAGCGAATGTGCCAAGCAGTAGAACCAGATACTAGTTTTTATATTCAAAATCAAGCTGCTGTAATTGGTAAAAATCGCATATATTTAAATATAGACCCACCACCAGATTTAGCAATCGAAATTGATATTACTTCTCGCACTCGATTTCAAAATTATGAAATTTTGGGAGTTCCTGAACTTTGGCGACATACACAACAAGGTTTAGAAATTTTATTGCTAAAAGAAGGAAAATATATAAAATCTGAATCTAGTCCTAATTTTCCTGGTATCCCAATTGTTGAATTAGTCAATGAATATGTTCAGCAATGTTTAACAATTGGCAGAAGTCAAGCTATGCGTCATTTTAGAGATTGGGTAAAGAATAATTTATGATAAAAATCTAAGGCTTTCTGAGAAAGGCGATCGGGAGCATCCCATTTTTGCAGAAATACTGATTCATGAGTGTAGTATGGGGAGAAC
>NZ_JAVRCL010000054.1:0-58370 GCF_034530775.1 Nostoc sp. DedSLP04
ATTTTTATTTCTGTATCATTTTTCCATAACTTTTGTTTTAAGGACATGTCTAATGATTAAGAGTCCAGAGAAACTTGCAGATACGACAATTCAGTTTTCGGCTCCTGTGAGAGCAAACTCGCCGGAACTCCAGCAGCTTTTTGATTTCATTGCTATAGGAGCAAGTGAGCGCGATCGCGATCGCATCCTTCCTTATAATGTGGTTGAATTAATCCGGCGTTCTCGGTTGGGTGCATTGCGAATCCCCGTAGCTGAAGGTGGTAGTGGTAGCACCGCACGCGAACTATTCGAGGTCGTGATTCGGCTGGGAGATGCCGATCCAAACGTCGCTCACATTGTACGGAATCATTTCTCTGTGACAGAGCGAATTTTGCGTTCTGAGCGCACTCAAAGGAATCAGCGATGGCTGAAAGCTGTGGTCGATGGCGCGATTATTGGACTTGCTACGACCGAATTAGAAGTCAAGCGATCTGGTGGTGGTCAAGTCGCGAATACAAAATTAACACCCGATGGCGACGGCTATCGGCTGAATGGAACCAAGTATTACAGCACTGGCAGCCTTTATGCAGACTTGATTTTCGTGCGTGTGCTAGTACCCGATGGCACTAAAGCGTTTATCCTCATTCCCACCAACCGCGAGGGGATTGACCTTGTGGATGACTGGGATGGCTTCGGACAAAGACTTACAGGTACAGGAACAACTACATTCACTAATGTACGTGTAGAGGCAGATGAAGTAATTTTTGAGACAGACACAGACAAAGACAACCTGCCATATAACATCGTTCCGCAACTATTCCTGACAGCAATCAACGCCGGCATTATTCGCAGCGTTCTGCGCGATGCTACAGCCCTCGTCCGTACCAGACCCCGGACTTTCTACCATGCCGTAAGCGAGCAGGCAACAGAAGATCCAATTATACAGCAAACTGTTGGACAGATTGCCGCTAATGCTTTTGCTGCCGAAGCGATCGTTTTAGCGGCAGCTGATGGTCTCGATCGCCTCCCTGCTGCCCAAGCTCAGGGTGAAGAGGCAGAAACGGCTGTGGCACTGGCAACTTCTTTGAGTGCAGCCAAAGCCAAATTGATTGTTGATGATTTGGCTCTACGTTCGGCCACCTTGCTGTTTGAAGTGGGTGGGGCTTCCACAACAAAGAAAAGCTCCAACTTCGATCGTCATTGGCGCAACGCCCGTACCTTATCCTCACACAACCCAAATCATTTTAAGGCTCGTGCGATCGGTGACTACGAGATTAACGGTACACCATTGCCGCAACGAGGATTTTTCTAATTTTGTTCAGACCCCTGACTTCTAACATCCGGGAAACGACTTTATAGACATCTTGCAAAAGCAACTTTTGCAAGATGTTGGGAAAAGGTTAAAGGTAAAGGGGAAATTCCATCGCTTTTCCCTTTACCCCCGCCCCTTATCCCCTTCTTGGGACCCCACCTTCCCCACAAATGCCAAGAAGTCTTATGAGTATGTATCAGAAATCGAGGATCTTGCAGCCAACCGAAACCGTTGAGAGTAACTATGAGTACAATTAACACTTAGCAACTAATGGTTTAATTAAATTAAAAGAAAACGAGTTTATTTTCTCACTACTTGAGTGTAGATTCACCTAAAAATACCTGCACTAAATTCTCATAGTCAAAGATAAAGAAATATTGATTAGATTTGAACAGTTCATCAAAAGGTGGTATCTTCTTTCTTAATACTACGGTAAATCAATCGGCTTAACGTATTTTACTCGTTATCGTCATAGATATGGCTGCTTAAACTCCTAAAAATTGATATCAAGGAGTCAATTGTGGTGAATTCTTTAAAAGAATATTGCTTACAGTACAAACAAAAATGTTCTGCCAGTAGAATCTTTGCGATCGCAACGTTTTTTCTTGGTTTGATAGTTTCTGGTTGCAGTCAACAAAAAGCTATCAATGTCGTAGCTAACTCAGATTCTTCTTCAAAAACTCTCACTACTAAAACTACAGAGAAAAACAATGTGATTCGCTTGGGCTACCAAAAAGGAGGGATTATTCCCATTGCACGACAGCGGGGTGAGTTAGAGCGTCAGTTAGTAGCCCAAAATATTAAAGTTGAATGGAGTGGGCCATTTGACCGTTGCGCTACGCTTTTAAGTTCTCTCAATGGTAATCGGGCAGATATTGGTGGATGTGGTGATATTCCTTCCATCTCTGGAATTGCTGCCAGACAACCTCTTTGTATTGGCTCTGTACAGCGTCCTAGTCCAGATTCTTTGAGTAGTGCTATCTTAGTTCGTGGCGATTCTCCCATTCAAAAACCGACTGATTTAGTCGGTAAAAAAGTTGCAGTTAATCAAGGTGGCGCGGGCGAATATCTGTTATTAAAAGTTTTGGAAAAAGAAAATATTCCTTCATATAAAGTTCAGCGAGTTTATCTATCACCAAATGACGCTGCACCTGCTCTATATCAAAATTCTGTTGATGCGTGGGCAGTTTGGGAACCTTATATTTCCATTGCCCAATTAGAGCATAAGGCGCGAAGAATTACCACTAAACACCCTGCTCCTACCTACGGCATTATGATTGTTCGTACTGATGCAGCTAAAGAAAATCCTGTAGCTGTGAAAGCTGCTCTTACTGCTTTGAGTGAGGATGGTGAGTGGTTAAATCAACATACTAATGCTGCATCAGATTTTCTAGTTAAAGAGCTAAAAGTCTCTGATGCGGTAGCCAAGCAGGTGACTAAAAATCGAGGCCCAGAGTCTTACGTATTTCCTAATACTGAAGATATCGTCAAGCTTCAGAAAACAGCTGACTGGTTACTAGAGCAAAAAATTATTCCGCAACGAGTAGATATTGCTACAGCAGTATGTCCGTTAGAAACTACCGCTGTTAGGTAGAAAAGATGACAATAATATACCCAAAAATAACGTGTCTATCAATTTGCAGCAAAATTTTTCCTTCTCTTTGGGTTGCTTGTTAGTAGCAACAACAGCTTGCTCAGAGGTTAAGTCTACCAGTCCGGCAACGATCGCTACTAATCCTAGTGCGTCCCAAGTCGCACTATCGAATACAACTCAACTGCATGTTGCTAAATTTAAAGGTGGCTGGGACTTAAATTTAAAGTTAGCTAAATTAGATAATTTCCCTTATCAAACTCAATTTACTGAGTTTACTGGGGGTAATTTGATGGTGCAGTCAATCAATGCTGGTGCGATTGACTTGGGTTCAGCTAGTGAAATTCCGCCGATTTTTGCGATTGAATCGAAAGCAGCTGTAAAAATTATTGCCACTCTCAAAGGGCCTACAGTTGCTCAAGTTGTACTCGTACCCAAAAACTCGACTGCCAAAACGATCGCTGACCTTAAAGGTAAGAAAGTGGGTTACGTTAAAGCTACAACTGCCCACTACTTCCTGATTAAGATGTTGGAAAAAGTCGGGCTAACGATGAAGGATATCAATGCAATTCCTTTATCGATACCCGATGGACTAGCCGCTTTTCGTAAAGGACAGCTTGATGCTTGGGCTACCTACGGTTACTCCATTCCCCAAGCCAAAAAAGAAGGGGCGCGGGTGCTGGAATCTGCAAAAGATATTTTGAGCGGTAACTTCGTAATTATTGCTTCACCGAATGCGATCGCCGATCCCCAAAAGAAAGTTGCGATCGCAGATTTTCTCTGTCGTTTGCAGAAATCCCAAAATTGGCGGGAATCTAATCTCAAGCAATGGTCGAAGAATTATGCAAAGACCATTGATGTTGATGAAGGCATCGTTTATCAAGATGCTAAACAAGGACTACAACAGCGTCGTCAAGAATTACTTCCTATTTCTGACGAAGCTATTGCTTCTCAGCAAAAGGTTGCTGATACCTTTTTTCAAGCGGGTGTAATTTCTACAAAAGTTGATGTTAAACAACTTTGGGACAGCAGTTTGAACCAAGATATCGCCAAATGCCAATAATTGCAGCAATAAGTAAAAAGCTAAATGTCAAAATCACCTGATTTTTAATCATGGTAAAAATGATGTTTCATGGAATAGAAAGAGAATTATTAAATGGAGTACCTTGGTTATTTGAGCAACAGTCTCAATTACCACATCATCTCCAATTAACAGATCGGCAAGAACATGAGATCCGTGATATTTGGGAATTACCACCACAAGAATCTCCTCATCGCGAGCCTGTTGTTAAGCAGGAGATAAAACAGTTTGGGATTTTTAGCAAACTAAAAAGTTTTTCTTTAAAGGCGATCGCCAATAAATAAAGATCAGCATTATCAGCCACTCAAACTAATAGAAAATTTCAACTAATTTGCAATGTGCAGTACACCTTTAGAGATGATTTATAAAGTAAAGCTTAAATTGTAGGGTGCGTTATAGCAACGCTTAACGCACCGACAGATATGATGCGTTACGGCTAATCCTGATTTTCTGAAACTCCCAAATCCTTACATAGCCGTAACACATCCTACTTAATATTTACTTTATAAATAGGCTCTTACCGGGGTAGCTTCTTTGTAAGAATTCAGGAATCAGAATTCAGAATAGTTAAAGAATCAGGAAAACATTTGATGACTCTCATTTCATCCTCAAATACCGACATGACAACAACGACTGACCTCGATTTTGCTGCACGTGAGGCGTTGCGCCTACTCGGCCCCGATCCCGAAAACTGGGTAAGCGATCGCTCAGACATTGACCACAATGTAACCATAGTAGGCGGTAGTGGCAGTGGCAGCACTTTTGCATTTGCCCTGCGGCGTGTCGGCATTGGCCGCGTGACAGTCATTGACGAAGCCCATGCAGGCGTGTGGCTGACGCGGGCGCGGATGAAAAAGCTACGCACACCGAAAAACCTGCCAGGGCCAGAACTGGGCATTCCGGCGCTGTCATTTCAAGCTTGGTACGAGGTGCGGCACGGTGTTGAGGCATACGCAGCCCTTGACCACAT
Source organism: Nostoc sp. DedSLP04 (assembly GCF_034530775.1). Taxonomy (NCBI): domain Bacteria; kingdom Bacillati; phylum Cyanobacteriota; class Cyanophyceae; order Nostocales; family Nostocaceae; genus Nostoc; species Nostoc sp. DedSLP04. The sequence goes on from NZ_JAVRCL010000054.1 coordinate 4,934, forward strand.
TCCCCGAGTGGCCTGGGCTGAGTATCTCAGCTGGTATTGACATTTTCTGGGCATTCCAGTTCGGTATCAGACGAAGTTGGTGCGGATTGAGCCGGACGCAGATTTCTTTCGTCTACACCTAGAAGTGAACGGTGTCGCCCAAGTGGAAACCACACGTAAAATTATCTTCGCCAATGGTGTAGCTGGCACTGGTGGCCCAAATATACCGCCTGTATTGGCATCTCTGCCACGCACCTTATATGCACATACTGCCGATGCAATCGACTTCAATAATCTGCGTGGTAAAACAGTAGCAGTGCTGGGTGCTGCGGCCTCGGCCTTTGATGCGGCAGGAGTGGCACTTGAATCAGGCGCTAAAGCAGTACATTTGTTTGCACGACGGCCAGCGATCGCATCTGTACCAGTGAATCGCGTGCGAGGTTATCCTGGCGCTTACTATAACTATCCACAACTACCTGATGCAGCTCGCTGGTTCCAAGCTTGGCGGTTTAATCAAGTTGGCTCTACACCACCACCAGATGCAATCGAGCGGGTAATAGCGTTCTCTAACTTCCACCTGCATCTATCCGCACCGTGGAAATCTGCTCACAACCAGGGGGATCGCATCGTCGCTCAGGTAAATGATCATGTTTTCGAGTTTGATTTTGCGATCGCTGGTACTGGCTACTTTGTTGACCCGACAAAGCGCCCGGAACTCGCAGAATTTGCACATCATATCGCACTTTGGCGCGATCGCTATGAAGCCCCAGCTGACCAACGTGACGAGCGACTCAGCACCCACCCTTACCTTGGCAGCGCCCATGAATACCAAGAGAAAGTACCTGGCAATGCCCCCTACCTGAAAGATATCCATGTGTTCAATCCTGCTGGCTTCGTCAGCTTCGGTCTGCCCATCGGCGACGTACCCAGCATCCGACGCGATGTGCCAGCAATAGTGGCCCGCATCAGCCATGACTTGTTCTTTGCTGACTGGTCATTACACGAAGCCCGGATCGCTAACGGCAACATTTCGCCGGACTTCGACACATTATTGTATGCAGACGCGGTATGGCAACAGCAAGCCAAGGTGGCAGTCAGCTAAATCTGCGTAGCGTTTATAATTCACGCCTAATATGAATTAAAACGCTCTGCACCGAATGGCACTAATGAAAAGCTATAAGCTTTACAGAATAAGGACTACAGCTTTAATGCTCTTGCTTATCGAGGATAATGTACAGTTGCCTAAAAAGTTTTTGGAAATAGAAAAAGCTTACTCGTCGATGAAATAATTTTTTTGAGACGAATAAGCCGAAAACATAATTACTACTGTGATACTGCGAGTACAAATTCTCAAGCATAAATTTAATCAAAGTCTGGGGCTATCTTTTAAAGAACTGTTAAGCTAATCAGCATTAAAGTTGCTCCCATCAGGGCGCTCATATTGCCCACCCCACAAGACATTGAGAAAATTGTCTGCTGCCAACAGCTACTTTCCCTCTAAAAGTAGTAATTACGAATTACGAATTACGAATTACGAATTATCTCAATGCTTCCACTTCTTCAGGAACCTTCATTTGGTCGAGAATTCCCCAGATTTCTTGTAACATCGGCTCTAACCCGGTGCGAGTAACTGCTGAAATCACAAAAACCGGCGCGTAGGAAAGATGATTAAGTTGGGTAGCTAATGCTTCCAAATCGACAGTTTCGCGATCGACTGCATCAATTTTATTCAGCGCCAAAATTTGCGGACGTTCTGCTAAACCCCGTCCATAAGCTTGTAATTCTTCCTTAATTGTGTTGTAATCTCTAATCACATCATCACTAGTAGCATCAATTAAGTGAAGTAATACTCGCGTGCGCTCAATATGGCGCAAGAAATCGTGTCCCAGTCCTGCACCTTGAGACGCGCCCTCAATTAGTCCGGGAATGTCGGCGAAAACAGTACCATCACCTGTAGGTTTTTGCACTACACCCAAATTTGGAATCAGGGTAGTGAAGGGGTAGTCTGCGATTTTCGGACGTGCTGCTGATAAAGATGAAATTAAAGTGGATTTACCAGCGTTTGGTAAGCCAATAATCCCCACTTCTGCCAAAAGTTTTAACTCTAGGCGCAACTGCTTTATTTCTCCTGGCAATCCTGGGAGGGCATATTCTGGGGCGCGGTTACGGTTGCTCAAGAAATGCTGATTTCCCAGTCCGCCTTTACCACCTTGGGCAATCAGCAAAGTTTGCTTAGGTTCAATTAAATCCCCCAGCAGTTCGCCAGTTTCAGCATCATAAATGGTTGTACCGCAGGGAACTTCGATAATTAAATCCTTTCCTGCTGCCCCAGTGCAGTTATTTGGCCCGCCACGAGTACCCTTTTCTGCCTGAAAGCGATGGTTATATCTGAAGTCCAGCAACGTTTGTAGGTTTTCTTCGGCAACGAAAAATACCGAACCACCTCGTCCCCCATTACCACCAGAGGGACCGCCAGTCGGCACGTATTTCTCTCGCCGGAAAGCGACAATACCATCGCCGCCCTTACCAGCTTCAACTTCAATTTTTGCTTGATCGATAAATTGCATCTTTCTAGAGTCCTGTTAGCGGATAGCTGGCGTTGAGCCAGTGCTGAGTTATAGGCGAGTTATAAATTATAAGTTTTAAAATCTTATTCCTCACTATTTACTTGTAACTCACACTCCCTACTCCCCCTGCTCCTTTTGCTCAAGATGTGGGAATATATAAAGAAAGTTGTACCTAACCGCCTACGTAGAGGTTTAAAGTGGATACCATTGCAATTCCTGCTCTGAATCGGCCAGTGGATGCCACGGTAGAAATTCCTGGTTCTAAAAGTCTTACCAATCGAGCGTTGCTTGTCGCAGCTTTGGCGCAAGGTGACTCCATTTTAGAAAATGCTTTATTTAGTGAAGACAGCGAGTATTTTGCTAAATGCGTAGAGCAATTGGGCATTCCCATTACTTTGAATCCTCAACTGGCACAAATTAAAGTGGCGGGAAGGGGAGGCGAAATTCCAGCTAAACAGGCAGATTTATTTGTGGGTTTGGCAGGTACAGCAGCACGGTTTATTTCGGCGCTGGTGGCACTGGGGAATGGTGAATATCGCCTAGATGGCGTTCCCCGGATGCGAGAACGACCGATGGGCGACTTGTTGACGGTACTACAAACGGGTGGAGCAACCATTAACTTTGAAGGAAACTCCGGGTTTATGCCTTACACCCTCTATAGCCAGGGATTCGCTGGCGGAAATTTTCGCTTGAAAGCCAACCAAACAAGTCAGCAACTTTCGGCATTGCTGATGATTGCGCCTTACGCTCAACAGGATACGATTTTTGAGGTTGAGGGTACGTTGGTTTCTCAGTCTTACATCAAAATGACCTGTCGTCTGATGGCAGACTTTGGGGTGGAGGTGATGCAAATCGGCGATAATCAGTTTCAGATTAAAGCAGGTCAACGTTACCAAGCTCGACATTACACTGTAGAACCCGATGCATCAAATGCTTCTTACTTTTTTGCCGCCGCCGCCGTCACGGGTGGACGGGTGCGGGTAAAACATTTGACCAAACAATCTTGTCAAGGTGATATTCTCTGGCTGAATGTTTTAGAACAAATGGGTTGCCAAATTAAGGATGCGGATGATTACACCGAAGTGACGGGGCCGAAGCAATTGCAAGGCATCGATATTGATATGAATGATATATCGGATCTAGTGCAAACATTAGGAGCGATCGCACCCTTTGCTAGTTCACCGATTACCATTCGGAACGTGGAACATATTCGATATAAAGAAACTGACCGAATTAAAGCTGTGGTGACAGAGTTACGGCGGCTAGGAGTTGAAGTTGAAGAATTTGCAGATAGACTGAAAATTGAGCCTGGCCCCATTACCCCAGCAGCAATTGAAACTTATCACGATCATCGAATGGCGATGGCTTTTGCTGTCACTGGCTTGAAGGTTCCAGGGATTGTAATTAAAGATCCTGGTTGCACAGCGAAGACTTTTCCAGATTACTTTACCCGATTTTTCCAAATGTTAGAGCAATAAGAGCTATTTTCGTTAAATGTATACCAATTCAATTAATGATTGCAACACATTTTTGGGTGAAGACGCGATGAATCGCGTCTCTACAAATGGTCTATTTGTCGCATTGTTTTTTTAATTGGTATTACTTTTTCAATGCCAGAGTTAAGCCATCTGCGATCGCTACTACACTAAGACTAACTCGCTGGTCTTGATGCAGTTTTTGATTAAAAGCACGAATTCTTTTCGTTCTATTATCTTGCACCTGGGGATCGGCAACCCTACCTGACCAGAGAACATTATCGATCGCAATCAATCCCCCCGGACGCACTAATTGCAGCGATCGCTCATAATAGCCATCATAGTTGCTCTTATCTGCATCAATGAAGGCAAAATCAAAAGTTTCTCCTTCTCCTGTTGTCAGTAACCGATCCAAAGTCTGCAAAGCTGGGGCAATGTGCAGTTGAATTTTATCTGCCATTCCTGCTTGTTGCCAATAACGTCTAGCGATCGTTGTAAATTCTTCACTGATATCACAGGCTACCACTTTACCGTCCGTCGGTAACGCCAATGCCACCACCAGGGAACTATAACCTGTAAATACCCCAATATCCAAGGTTTTCTTTGCTCCCAACAATTGCACCAGTAATGCCAAAAATTGCCCTTGTTCGGGAGCAATTTGCATTCTACCTATGGGATATTGGGCTGTTTCCTGTCTCAGTTGGGTTAAAATTTCCGGTTCTCGAAGAGAGACTGACAGTAAATAGTCGTGGAGGTTTTGTTCGAGTCCTAGTGTTTTAGTTGTCATGGGTATTGGGCATGGGGCATGGGGCATTGGGCATGGGGCATTGGGCATGGAGAATAGGGGATGATTTCATGTCCGCTTGATTGCTTATTAAACCCGAAGAACCCCACCCCGCCAAAGCTGTGCTTTGTCTCCCCTCCCCGCAGGCGGGGAGGGGTTGGGGGTGGGGTTCTTTTATTATGGGTAATTTGGCGGACATGATATGAGTCTTTGATACTCGTGGATGAGTCTTTGATACTCGTGGACGAATCTTTGATACTCGTGGATGAGTCTTTTTTACTCGTGGACGAGTCTTTTTCACTCGTGGATGAGTCTTTGATACTCGTGGACGAGTCTTTGATACTCGTGGATGAGTCTTTGATACTCGTGGACGAGTCTTTTTTACTCGTGGATGAGTCTTTGATACTCGTGGATGAGTCTTTGATACTCGTGAATGAGTCTTTTTTACTCGTGGACGAGTCTTTGATATTCGTAAATGATTTTTTAAAAGTCAAAATTATATTTAAATACAACTCAGTATGATAAACAAAGCGATGTCTACGACGGGCTGTGCCTACGCTCAGGATATTTTAAATCATGCCAAACCTTAAAGAAGATGATCGCGCTCTGCGCGAGGTGTTGACCCAAGCCAAAATCATCGCTATTGTAGGTCACTCTGATAAACGCGATCGCACCAGTTATCAAATCGCGCAATTTTTGCGACAAAAAGGCTATACAGTTTATGCCGTCAACCCGCGAATTAAAGAAATTGACGGTCAACCCAGTTATGCCGCACTCCAGGAATTACCCGAACCCGTGGATATTGTTAACGTATTTCGTCGTTGTGAGTACTTACCAGAAATTGTAGATGAAGCAATTTCCATCACTGCTAAAACTGTGTGGACACAACTGGGTATCTGGCATCAACCATCAGCACAAAAAGCTATAGATGCAGGACTCAATGTGGTTATGGATGCTTGTATCAAAATTGAATATCTGCGGCTGAGAGTAGGTTCAACAGAAAATGTCTATAGGACTCATATTTGATTTTTGAAAAAAACTCAGTACAGCTTTATTCCTTCTTCCCAGTCCCCAGTCCCTAGTCCCTACGATTAATTCAGAAATCAAATCAGATTGCTATAGTTTTTATGCGTACAGATAAGTCTAACAATCATTTAGATTGTAATTATTATGCAAAAAGCGATCGCACAAACCTTCTATAACAGTCCTAAATCATCCTTTGAAAATTATATCTCTCTTTCTTCTTTCTTTCCTTTGCGTCCTTAGCGTCCTTCTCTAACGAGACGCTGCTACGCGTTGGCGTCAGCCTCTCGTAGAGAAGGCGGTTCGTTTTCTAATCTATATTTTTCACAACTCAAATAGGATTGCTATATGTGTAGAGATATTGCATACCAAGTGTTTGTTTGAGTTACTTGCTTAAACCCTTCTAGAATAAAAACTATTGTAGGTAATTTTATTACTAAAGTTGTTTTTATTGTGGGAGGTTATGATGAGCCGTCCAATAATTCTTGGTATTGTCGGCGACAGCGCGGCTGGTAAAACAACACTAACGCGAGGAATCGCTCAGGTACTCGGCCCGGAAAATGTCACGCTCATTTGTACAGATGATTATCACCGTTACGATCGCCAACAACGTGCAGATATTGGCATCACTGCTCTCCACCCGGACTGCAACCATTTAGATATTATGCAGCAACATTTGTCGCTGCTACGCACAGGACAACCAATTCTCAAACCAGTTTACAGCCATAAAACCGGCACATTCGAGCCACCGCAGTATATTAAGCCGAATAAATTCGTAATCATTGAGGGATTACTCGGTTATTCTACTCGTGCCGCCCGTGACTCCTACGACGTGAAAGTTTATCTTGCACCCCCTGAAGAACTACGCACAAAATGGAAAGTCAAGCGGGATACCCAAAAGCGCGGCTACACAGATGAACAGGTGCTGGCAGAATTAGAAAAGCGCGAACCGGACTCAGCACAATTTATTCGTCCGCAGCGGCAATGGTCTGATATAGTCATTAGTTTCTATCCACCTACCGGGGAAGATGATGAAACCAATGGACATTTAAATGTGCGTTTGGTACTACGTCCGACAATTCCCCACCCAGATTTTACCCAGATTATCAACCCTGGCTATGGTAATTCTGACTCAGCAATCCGCTTGGGATTAGACAGGGATATGAGTAAGCCTGTGGATGTCTTAGAAGTTGATGGTCATGCAACCTTAGACCAGGTGAATAAGCTAGAGCATGTTATTTGTTCTGATATGCCCCATTTACGAAGTATTTGCGATCGCGAAAGTAATCCAGAACTGGGTAAAATTGCTGGTACAACTGGAGAAACACTGCAAAGTTACCCCCTGGCTTTGACTCAGTTGATCATTACCTACCATATGTTGAAAGCAACGCAAATTCATCAGTAATTAGCAAAAATGAAGGGGTTTAAATAGTTTGCGATCGCGTGTAGTATTGGACTGTTGAATTATGCGATGCCTACGGCGGTAAACTACGCACTATTAGTCTGTCAAGTTTAAATTGATGAGTAAACAAGTTCGTAGTAAGGACTAAAGTCTTTATTTTCTAAGCATTAAAATCCTTACTACAAACCCTCAAAACTATCTTGACAAAGTAATATAATTATGATTTTAAACTCAGATGCTCATAATTGTGACTTGACGGGGGCTTGCAGCAATTCAATATCTCTAATTTGAAGAATACCACTACTCTCAAATTGCACAATGATTTGGGTTTTGGCAGCATCTGCTTCTTTTTTAAAATAGGCACGCACTTTATAAGGCTGAAAATTTTCCTCTGGTGAAACTCCTCTACCCCATGAAGTTGTTCTCAGTCCGCCCGATTCTCGTGGTCTACCTACACCCAAACTCACTGCAATTGATTGTTCTGTGTTTAGCGCTTTCGCATTAAAGTGACAAGCAAGAACACACTCTTGAACATCGGGTTCTGCAATTTCAAACAAGATGACTTTTCGCAAAGGATCTGTACTATTAGTTAGAAAGCGCTGAGTATTATCATAAGCTTCAATTTGCCAACTTTCTCCGACAATTCCAATGCCTCCCTTTGTGACTATAGAATCGGCAAGTGTGAATCGACGAATCAGCACAAATGGCTCTGCGGGTTCGGGAATAGCGAGTGGTTTTTCTAGCTCCTTAAGGGTTTCCTTAGCTTTAGAGAGAATAAAATTTGTCAGATTGTTGAATAGCTCGTCAAACATAGCGTAGTTTACTGCCGTAGGCATCGCCCTAAATTATATTATTTTTAGTATTCCCTTTGAAATAGTAGCCTTTTGTCATATTTGGGCGTTCTTGTTCATCCGCTCATATCATGTCTGGATAATTAGTTATGATTTCCACAATCATTGCACCCCATCCCAGCCCCCACCCAAGCTCACGATTGTTACTTTACAGGCGCTTGCAGTAATTCAATATCTTTAATCTGAAGAATGCCACTACTCTCAAATTGCACACTGATTTGAACTTTGGCAGCATCTGTTTCTTTTTTAAAATGGGCACGCGCTTCGTAAGGTTTAAAATTTTCTGTTGGTGAAACTTCTGTAAACCATGAAGTTGTTGTCATTCCGCCCCACTGTCCCGTTCTCCGAAAACCTAAACTAACTTTAATTGCTTTTTCTGTGTCTAGCGCTTTCGCGTTAAATTGACAAGCAAAAACACACTCTTGGACATCGGGTTCTGCAATTTCAAACAAGATGACATTTCGCAAAGGATCGGTACTATTCGTAAAAAAGCTCTGATTATTATCGTCATAAGCTTCAATTTGCCAGCTTTCTCCGACAATTGCAATACATCCCTTTGTCACCGTAGAATCGGCAGGTGTGAATCGACGAATCAGCATAAATGGCTCTGCGGGTTCGGGAACGCCGAAGCGTTTTTGCAGATCGTTACCGACTTCTTGAATTTTAGAGTCAATAAAACCTTTGAGATTGTTGAATAAATCGTCGAACATAGCGATCGCCTATGACAGTAGGTACACCATTACACTTATTAAACTTAGTAACAAGTATATTTTCACTGAAAGTCTACTGTAGTTAGGGTAAAGCGAAAAACCTAATCATTAAACTCTTGACATCAACTTAGCAAATTGCTAAGTTTAAATAATTACGGTTTAACACTTGCAGGAACATTATTATGAGCTTTACTTTGAAAAAATTTATTTATTATGCATATTATTTCCAATACAGCACTAAAACTTTTTTATCAAAAGTATCCCGATGCTGAATCCAGTTTACGTGGTTGGAACAAAGTTGCAAAATTAGCCAAGTGGCAAAATATACTTGAAGTTCGCCAAGCTTTTAACTCTGCCGATCCAGTAGGTGAACTTACAGTTTTTAATATTCAAGGAAACAAGTATCGCCTTATTACCTATATTGACTATCAAAGTCAAAAAGTCTTTATTCGCAACGTATTAACTCATACAGAGTACGATACAGATAAATGGAAAAATGACCCTTGGTTTAAATAAACGTCCTACCTACATTGAACTGCTGCAAGCATTTCCTCCTCGTCCTATCAAGACTGAGGATGAGTTATTTGCTACCCAAAAAATTATTAATTCTTTGATAGATAGCGCTCCGTTAACATTGGATGAAAAAGATTATCTTAATATTTTAGGCACTCTAGTTTACGAGTTTGAACAAACGCAAGAGCCTGTGCCTGATATTTATGGGATAGATTTACTTCAGGTTTTGATAGAAGAAAATGGGCTACTTCAAAAAGATTTAGTACCCATTTTCAAAACAGAATCTATTATATCGGCCATATTGAAAAAGCAGCGTAAATTAACAACTAGACACATTGAAGAACTGGCGAAATTTTTTCATATTTCACCTGCTGCTTTCTTCCCAAATAGTCTTGAGTAACTTGTTATTGGTTGATTGTGGAAGTGCGATCGCCTACGGTGGGCGGGTAAAATTAAAGATTTTCTCAAATAAAGATGATTTTGAGAGCAAACGAGGGATAACTAAGGATAGTTCTATGTGTGGTGCTATTTTCTTAGTTTAATATGACCTATTGCCTCAGAATTGCCGATCTACCTACAAATGAGCGTCCGCGTGAGCGATTAATGACGCATGGTGCAAAAATTTTAGCCACAGCAGAGTTAATCGCAATTCTTCTAGGCACTGGTCAAGGGCCAGGAAAACTATCGGCTGTGGGTTTGGGACAATATATCTTGAGCGAACTAGGCAAACATCAACGCGATCCTTTGGCAACTCTCCGAGAAGTTAGCCCCGCAGAGTTAATGCAAATTTCTGGTGTTGGCCCAGCGAAGGCGACAAGTATCTTAGCAGCAATTGAATTGGGCAAACGCGCCTTTCAATCACGTCCCAATGATGGCACATTAATTGATAGCCCACTTGCTGCTGCTGCTACCCTCAGTCAAGATTTGATGTGGCAGGTACAAGAACGTTTTGCAGTGGTGTTATTAGATGTCAAGAATCGCTTGTTGGGTACGCAAGTAATTACCATTGGCACTGCAACCGAAACCCTAGCCTCTCCCCGTGATATCTTTCGAGAAGTTATTCGTCAAGGCGCAACGCGGGTAATAGTAGCCCACAACCATCCTTCTGGGAACCTTGAACCCAGCCAGGAAGATATAGAATTAACGCGTCAGTTATTAGCAGGGGCGCAGCTTTTGGGCATTCCAGTACTAGATCATCTGATTTTGGGCAATGGCAATCATCAAAGTTTACGAGAACTCACAACTTTGTGGGATGAGCATCCGCAAGGGGATTAGTGAAAAAGCAGGGGGGCAAAGGGGCAGGGGAGCAGGGGGAGAAAAACCATCTATAAAGATTCTTGCTCTCAACCCTAGTGAGAAAACGAGCAAGGGTGTTTTTGCCCATAATTTTACTGCGTTTGTACCTTCTCCCCTGCCCCCTGTCCCCTACCTTAATTATTTACGCCGACCTACTTATTACTTACTTTCCTGCATACTTCTGACTAGTTTAGTCACTAGCTTTCTGGGAGTAAATCTTACAGATTCAGCAAGCAGCTTATTTTTAATTCCAGGAACGACAACAGTTTTGTTTTCAAATAGACCACGATAGCCGATTTCGGCTACTGTTTCCGCAGTCATAATTTTTTGACCGCTTACCAACTTGGAGTCTTCCATTGCGGCTCTTTGCTGAAAACCAGATTCGGTAGGCCCTGGACAAAGCGCCGTTACAGAAACGCCTGTACCTTCTAATTCATTTGCGATCGCTTCTGAAAATGATAAGACATAAGCTTTACTAGCGTAGTATACTGCCATCAACGGCCCTGGTTGAAAAGCAGCAGTGGAAGCCAGGTTTAATATTTTTCCAGACCCCCGTTTAACCATGCCTTTGAGAAATAACTTGGTTAAATGTGTCAGACATAATATATTGACTTGTAGCAATTGCATTTCAGCATTCAGGTCAATTTCGTTAAATAATCCGTAGGTAGCAAATCCTGCATTGTTCACCAGCACATCAATATTAATCGATGCTTGTTCTAGCTCCGTGAAAATTTCTTCTGGGGCTGATGGGTTAGATAAATCCTTGGAAATAACTTTGACATCAATGCCAAATTTATTTTTAAATTCATCGGCAATTTTATTCAGCTTTTCCAGGCTTCTAGCTACCAACACAAGATTGTAACCATCCTGAGCAAATAATTTCACGAATTCATAACCGATACCGCCAGATGCACCAGTAATAAGAGCCGTTTGTTTGCGATTGGTCTGCATAATTTTTCCTTTTGTTATTTGTTATTTGTTATTTGTCATTTGTCATTTGTCATTTGTTATTTATTATTCTCCCCTGCTCCCCTGCTCCTCTGCTCTCCTGCTCCCCTGCCTCCCCTGCCTCTTTCATTGCCATTGGGAAATTTCCAAGCGAACTGCTGCATTTGTTCCTAAGATTTTTTGACCGCGTTCAGGTAAAGAAACATACGCAACATATATATCTGGACTAGATTCTGAAGTCGGATTTAATTTTGTTACTGGCTCTTTGTCTTCAGAATTCCAACTGTATTTAGCCTCATAAGTGCTATTTGATTCGGCAACATCAGTAATTAGATAGTCAGACCACAAAGGTACTTGGTCGAGATGATGGTCACGTAACCAATTCGTCTCTTGTTTTGTAAAGGAATGCAGCGCTAAACGCAGGGCATATCTACAGGTATTATCATCATTGACTGAGTTTTTTGGAATTAAGAAAGCTGTAAATAGCGGAATAGGTTTATCTGTTCGGGTTAACTCTTGTGTAATTGGGCAATAATGAGCGATCGCTTGCTCATATATAGGAATAGGAAGACCACGCAAAGCTACTCTAGTTTCCAGTTGATAAAAGTTCTTGTCCAGGTCTTGTAACTCAACATTGCTCAGAGACAGTTTCACCTGAATATCACCAAACAAAAATCGTTGTAGGTTTTGATAACCTTCTTCGGAGTTCAATATGCCATAACGTCCACCATGAGAGCGATGAACATAAGCACGATGAGATCCAAGGATATAAGCTTTATCAATCTGAACTAGACCATCACTTTTCACCCCAACAAGATTGCGTGAAAGACCAAAAGCTTCTTCATAATCATGTGCATTCGTGCCGATTAGAGAAAAAACGCGGCTTGGCGAAAATGCATTATCTATACTTTGTAATTGTTGTAGCTGAAAGTTATCGGGTAACTCAGCCGTTGGCTTAATATTAGGTGTTAAATACTGGTACATCCGTTGAGGGCCAAAGTCATCAGAATTATTCAATTGAAACCTGTCCCTGAGATTTTCAATTAAGCCACCCCCGACCTCAAAATAAATACCACCATGAGGTGTAGCGTAGGTAAAGAATTTGTCAATATGATCGGCAGCTTGCTCGCCTTGTTCTGGATAAATCTTTTCAATCAAGCTGCGACAAACAAGACCTCCCATCGAGTGGGCAACCAGATAAATTTTGTCCGCACCTGTCGTTTTTTTGACATTCTGGATCAAGTCTCTTAAACCCTGAGCTATTTGCTCCATTTCCTGCCGAACGACACTTGATGAGCCAAAACTAGGTGTAGATATATCATAAAATCTATAGATCCAAATAGTTTGATGAAGTCGATCGGACAATCTTTTAATCTGATTGCTTACATTCTGATTGTCAACAATCGGTTGATAACCATGATCGGTCATTAGCCGCAGCAAGGGACTCTCGAAAAAAAACTTCTGGGGATTTTCCTTCTCATCTACTCGAATATGGGTTGAACCACTATTGAATCCATAAAACGGATCGTTGACTGTTTGCTCAACGTCTTTTTCTGTACCTGCATATCCACGAACGAAGACGATTGGTAAATACGCCATATATATCCTTGCTATTTAATCAATATTTTTTCTCGTTCCCAGATTTAACCTGGAAACGAGTGCAGAATATCAAGACAAGTTGTCTTAGTACAACATTTTATTAATTCGTAGCGAATTCTCTGCGTTTAAAACACTACGATTTTACACGAAAGCTGTACTTAGAAAGTTTTCACGAACTCAATTAGGGCTTTCTTATCTTCATCTGGGAGATTTGAGCCAAAATAATGACCCTCATCTTCTACAAAATCAGGAGATTTGTTGGCTCTTAAAAGTACACGTGCCAACTTACCCTTAATTCCACCCTCCGGTTTCAAGTCTTGAAAAAGGCTGCCGAGATTCAGAGATGTAATCGCCTCTCTCATATTGATGCTTGCTAGCAAATTCACAGGCGTACCTTTAGGAACAGGAAGCCTAAATCTCGGATTCGGATCTCCTGGAGGAAGCTCTAATTTGGTATCTTTAGATGTCCTGCTGATAATTCCCTCACGCTTTTCAGGCCACAGCAGCTTTTCCATCGCATCCGTATAGGCTTCTACACGTCCTTTCACTGAAGGATCTTCGTTGTAAAGTCCTAGTGTGTTGTTGTGCAGAAGTGGTGCTGTTGCCCAAATGCTCACTAGTGAGGGTGTACGGTAATATCCCAAACCGCCATCAGGTATCTTAAATTCGATGGGTTTTTTCTGATCGAAGGGGTTGTACAGTGTCAAAGTACCTGGTGAAGGGAGTTCTTTGAACGTCTTCGATGAGAACTGATCCCAAATATGCCCTTTAGAGGCATTTGTTCCTAGCGATCGCGCTGCATTGGTTCCAATTAAAGTAACTGGATAACGCTGGTCATCAGACAAGAAGTTGTGGTCGAGGAAATTACTACTGAGTACAGACTCTTCGTACCATTTTTGAGCCTGTTCGGGGTCAGCAGCGATCGCAGCCGATGGCTTTTTGCTGGAATGGCAACCAGCACAAGTACTGGCAAAAACCAGCTTCCCACGTTTGAGAACTTCCTCATCTTTAGTCAAGAACTGTTCGCCACCTGGTGCATCTTTCAGGTGCATCGGCTTGATGGTTTTTAAGAATGCTTCGGCATCAGCCATGCGTGCTTCTGTCTGTCTCCAGCCTTCGCACTCTTTGCGCGCCTTTTCAATATCAAAAGGTTTTTGGGGAGTTCTGCCTAATAAAGGCTCATGAAGACTTGTCCAGTAATCGCCGCACATCCCAATGTTGACGTAGACGCGTAGTGAGGCATTTGCCACTCCTGTAGAGTCCGCACCATCCTTGAGAATATGATTAACATCCTTGGTTGAACCATCGTTCATCACCTCTGGATATTTGGGGCGATCGCCTAAATTAAAAATGGCATTAATCGCATTCGGATTATTGATGTGATCGGTGGCAATCCGAGAAGTATCAGAGGTACCAGGTTTTTGAGAATCGAGTACTTGCTTAACAAAACTATTTTCTCCAACGCTGGATGCAAATAATTTATTTTCTTTAATGTACTGATTACCCAATGCTGCTACCAGGTTTTCCCATTTTGGATGTTCCTTGTCTTTGGGTGGATTGAGGGGATCTAACGCTACGTGACAGATGGCGCAGGACTGCCCGATTACGTATGGAGGCTCAATTTGTGAAGTTTTGGCATATTCAACAGGGTTCCATTTTGTCGAGTCGAAGTTGGGGTTTTGGAACTTACGCAACCCAATAACGCCAGTTGAGAGCGGATCTTTACATTTATCTAGCCACAAACCATATTCATCTGGTGCTGTCGCCTTTTCACATCCAGGATCGTTAATTGCACCATAACGTTGCAATCGCTCGTCATGCACGCGCGAGTCAATCAGCTTTAGCAGGTCAACACCACCATGCGTTCGCTTCGCTAAATCGCGATAGTACTTAGAATTACCGCCAGTCCATAAGTACCAAGTGCAACGACCCCGTTTCTCGGCATCTGTCAAATTCTCCTTTGTGTACTCTGGGAGATAACCGATACCCTCGCAGTTATCAGGGTATTTAGATACACCCGTATCCGAATACTCGGTACTTATGGATGTAGGTATTTCACTATACTCATCAGCTAGAGCTGTAGGCGTTCCATAAAAACCGCAGACTATAAACATAGTCGCGAATAGGAGGAGCAGACAGCCCTTAAAAATTAGACTTGTCTTTTTCATAAAACTCTCTGGTCATAACACCTAAACCTTTCCCACTGCACCTCACGTTTGCAGAGGTACACTAATGCTTCATCACCAATTTCCCATTTTCCAGATTTAGTCTTGGGATATTTTGATGATTAATGTACCCTACTGAGGTTCGTTATATATGAAGTTACTACACAAATTTGCAAAACGTCATTAATAAACTTTTATACATTTCTAAATCAAAAATTTAAAAATTTGTAAATTTACAATGGTCTTCAATAACCAATTTGCTATGGTTATATCGATTTCCTACCTACTTGGTTAGGTTTGTAACAAATTGTGAGCAGCTAATTTTAGCTACTTTTAAGGTTGCCTTAACCTTTTAAGAAAAATAAAAGACGGAAATTTTCACTTTTTTTAAGAATTGCTCTGTAAATACCGATAGGTTTACAAATTGCAAAAGTCTTTATATAACTGTAAAAACCAATAAGGATAAATATCCATGCTGAAACTGGTTAAGTAAATTTAAGTAACAAAAACTTAATACTTAGCGATCGCATCCGAAAACCTCCACTGTAGATTTGTAGACATAAAAAACTGCTCTCCCAGAGACCTAAAAAATAGTTCTCTGGCGAGACTGTTAGTGCTACGAATAATTTTGACACCTAATTTTATTGCCGAAACAATAGATAAAGACAGAGAAACACATGGAAAACGATATTATATTTGAGCCATTGAGATTCCGTAATCTCACAGTAAAAAATCGGGTATTTCGCTCTAGTATTTCTGGCAGATGGGATAACTATGATGGTTCAGGTACTCAAGCCCGAATCAACTGGGAAGAAAAGTTTGCTCGTGGTGGTGTAGGAGCGATTATTAGTTCCTTTGTCCCAGTCGCCATTCGGGGAAGAATTATGCCCAATTACGCCACCATTAACTGTGATGAGCGCATTCCTTTTTGGCGAAAAGTAGGAGAAAGAGTCCACGAATATGACTGTAAATTTATTTTGCAATTAAGTCATTCGGGGCGACAGCAAGATATTGGTGGTGTAGAAAACTTAGGAAAAAAAGCCTTAAGTTCCACTAGCCAAACTGAGCCATTCCACGGCTTTTTGTGTCAAGCGATGACACTAGCAGAAATTAAAGAAACAATCCAATACTTCGCCGATGGCGCTAGACGTGCCCGTGAAGCAGGTTTAGACGGAGTAGAATTGCACAGTGCTAATGGATATCTTTTTAATCAATTTCTCAGTTCTGGAATTAACGACCGTCAAGATGAATATGGTGGTTCATTAGAGAATCGAGCGCGGTTTTTGCTAGATGTAATTAGAGCAATCCGCAAAGAAGTAGGCAACGATTTTCATCTACAATTCAAAATTAGTGCCGTTGACTATAACAACGCCGTCACCTTTTGGGAAAAACGAGGTAATACCATAGAAGATTCCATCCAAGTTTGTCAATGGGCAGAAGAAGCTGGGGCTGATGCCGTGCATGTGTCAACTGGTAGCTTATTTCCTCACCCACTCAATCCCATTGGTGATTTTAATTTTGATATCATTACTAAAACTTATGATTCCATGTTGTCAAGTGGCGTAGAAACTACACGCAACTACATTTTATTTCGCAAAGCATTTTTGCATCCAATTTTCAATTTTTTATGGAATCGTGTGAAAAAACAATTGCCTCCTCAAGCATTTAGTGGTAATGATGTAAAAGATCCTAAAATCAAACAGCTACTAATAGAGAATCAAGGCAGAAACTTACTAGATTCCAGAGAAATTAAAAAGCACGTTAATATTCCCGTATTATGTACAGGTGGTTTACAGCAAGCTTCTTATATTCGTCAGGCAATTGACGAGCATTATTGTGATGGCGTGACAATGGCTCGTACCCTAATTGCTAATAATGACCTAGTTAAATCTTTTCAAGCAGGTAAAGACCTGGCAGATAAACCCTGTACTTATTGCAATAAATGTCTGCTGAATGTCATTGAAAATCCCTTGGGTTGTTACGAGCAAGATCGCTTCAATAGCTATGAAGAGATGATGGAAGAAGTAATGTCAGTCTTTCATGAAACTCAGTTTGCAAATTTATCTAGATAAAAAAGCGATGCGGATCGCATCGACAATTTCGCTTAAAAATAATCTTGACAAAATGGGGAGTGTTTCATGACTGAACAAACAAACCCTACCCTACTTCCAACCTCAATCAAAGGAATCTTCCAGCGGATTTGGGTTGTAATTGTAGGTATTGTAGCAGTAGCAGTATTTTTCCTTTGGCCTGTTTTATCTAACTCCCCAGTGGATTATGCTGATATTGAAAACCATTTTAAATATGGTTCAATCGGCAGCGAACCGGTCAATGGCATCCCTTACTGGATTTGGAAAGTTTTACCAGAATTATTCCCAGATAAATTACCTGGAAAAGGTTATACTTCTTTAGGATTTATCAAAGAACCTGACAAAGATTTACCTATAGGTTTTTCGCAAAGGCGAGTCTTTATCGATAGAGTTAGCTTGAATTGTGCTGTATGTCATACAGGAACGCTGCGAAATACTCCCAATAGCGAACATCAAGTCATCACGGCAATGCCTGCAAATGTAGTTAATTTGCAGGGATATATCAAATTCTTATCAGCAGTTGGTGTAGATGAGCGCTTTACTGCTAACCGGATGTTGCCAGAAATTGAAAAAATCAGTGGTGGTATTAATCCCATTGAAAAATTACTTTATCGCTTCATTGCAATTCCTCAAACTAGAGATGCACTAATTAATCAGGCATCTCGACTTAAATTCGTTGAAAAACAACCAGATTGGGGCCCAGGAAGAGTAGATACTTTTAATCCTTATAAAGCAATTCAATTTCATTTCCCAATGGATAAGTTGCGTGAGGATGAACTGATTGGTACTTCTGATTTCCCTTCCGTTTGGAATCAAAAACCCCGTGAGGGATTGCAGTTACATTGGGATGGTAATAACACTTCCGTTGATGAACGAAATAAGAGTGCAGCTTTAGGCGCTGGAGTCACACCCACAACGATTGATTTGCCTCGAATTCAGAGAGTTGCTGATTGGTTATGGGAACTACCACCACCAAAATATCCCTACGAAGTTAACGAAACTATAGCAGCAAAGGGAGAACAGCTTTTTGAAAGTAATTGTGCTAGTTGTCACGCTTTTGGTGGTGCATATACAGGCAAAGTTGTCCCAATTCAAGAAATTGGTACAGACCCTCATCGTCTTGACTCATATACCTACAAAACGATGTCTAACCAAAATACTCTGTATACAGGGTATCCGTGGCGCTTTAAGAATTTCCGCAAGACTAATGGCTATGCAAATATGCCCCTTGATGGTGTTTGGTTACGCGGCCCTTATTTGCACAATGGCTCAGTTCCCACCTTACGGGATTTACTAGAAACACCAGAAAATAGACCTAAAGAATTCTATCGTGGCTACGATGTGATTGACAGAGCAAAAGTTGGCTTTGTATCTGATGTCGGTGTAGAAAACGGTAAGCAATACTTTAAGTTCGATACCACAAAACCTGGAAATAGTAACAGTGGTCATTTATATGGAACCGATCTTCCTACAGAAGATAAAAATGCCCTAGTTGAGTACATGAAAAAGCTTTAAAAGGAGAAAAAATGAATAATTACGCTAAATGGTTTAGTCGCGTTACTTGGGTTGGCATTATTGTTAATATGCTTTTTGTCATTCCTTCTTGCTTCTTTCCAGAATTAATGCTGACGTTCCTTCAAATGCATATACCAGAGCCAATTATCTGGGTTCGTGCTGCGGGAATGCTGTTGTTTATTATTAGTGCATTTTATATTCCTGGGGCACTTGACCCGTACCGATATCAGGCAACTGCCTGGATATCAATATTTCCTTCAAGAGCTTTTGGATCGACATTTTTCATTTGTGCAGTACTTTTCTTTGGGCAAGATAAAGGATTTTTATCCATTGCTTTTGTAGACCTGTTTTTCGGATTAGCGGAACTAATTCTTCTGACCCTAGCAATGCGTAGCAAAATGCAATCGCTGCAATTTCAGTGAAGCAATTATCCTAATTTTATCCCTAGTCTAGTGTAGATATATTTCTACACTACAAACAGATTCTTCTGCAAAGGAGCAAAAGAGTGCCATGACAATACTCAAAAATAAAATAGGTAGGGTAATCACAAGCATCGTTTTAATTGTGGTTCTTTTAGCTGGTGTAGTTGGGTATGTGGGATGGTACAACCTTTTTCGAGAGGTTCCCACATATTATGAATCGTCTGAAGAACACTTTAAATATGGTTCTATTGGCACAGAAGAAGCGCAAGGTGTTCCCTATTGGATTTGGCTGGTACTACCACGAATATTCCCTGATAAATTACCAGGGCCAGGTGGTTATACTTCCTTGGGAATCACATGGGAAGAGGGTAAAGAAATGCCAGTTGGGTTTACGAAAAAAACCATTGGCTTCCCTCGCGTCGGTATAACTTGCGCTGTTTGCCATACTGCTACCTATAGAAAAACAGAGAAAGATAAACCCACAATTGTGGCTGCTGCTCCTGCTAATAAGTTTGATTCGCAAGGCTATTTACGATTTTTGAGTGCAACTGCTGGCGATGCCAGATTTACAGCAGATTATATCCTTGACGAAATCAAATATAATTACAACCTTTCTTGGTTAGAAAATTTACTTTATCGCTATGTGCTAATTCCTCAAACTAAGAAAGCACTGCTGCAACAAAAAGAAGACTATAGTTGGACAGATTTTCGTCCTAACTGGGGCCCTGGTCGAATTGACCCTTTTAATCCAGTTAAATTCAATACTTTAAAGTTGCCCAAAGATAACACTATTGGCAACTCTGATATGATGCCTCTTTGGAATCAAAAGATGCACAAAGGGTTTGCACTCCATTGGGATGGCTTAGAAACTTCAATAACAGAAACTGTTCAAACTGGAGCAATTGGTGATGGTGCTACTAAAAAATCACTTCCTGTAGCCGATTTACAACGAGTAGAAGATTTTATTCAAGAACTACCACCTCCTAAATATCCATTTGCGATTGATGAGCAAGTGGCTACAAAAGGAAGTCAAATTTTTGCTAATACTTGTGCATCTTGTCACGCTTTTGGTGGGGAAAGAACGGGTACTGTTATTCCTGTGGAAGAAGTGGGAACTGACCGCCATCGGTTAGATATGTGGACGCAAGAAGGAGCGGATACTTACAATCATTTTGGTGATGGCTACCCTTGGGACTTTAAAAACTTACGCAAAACTAATGGGTATGTATCTGTTTCCCTAGATGGATTATGGTTAAGAGCGCCATATTTACATAATGGTTCAGTCCCATCTCTACAAGATTTGTTCGAGAAACCAGAGAATCGTCCTCAAGTTTTCTATCGGGGATATGATGTCTACGATCCGAAAAAAGTTGGTTTTATTACTGAGGGAGATGAAGCCAAAGCTATAGGTTTTAAATACGATACCAAGGTAACTGCTAATTCAAATCAGGGACATATTTATGGTACTGATTTATCTGATGAGAATAAAAAAGCTTTGATTGAGTATCTGAAAACTCTGTAATGAAGTTTGTTTGCTAAATCCTGACGTTAATCATTTACTAGCAACCGCTCAAAAATAGAATTGGAGATCATCGTGAAACCATATTTACCACAAAAAGATCCTGATGTTAATGTCCGAATCAATTGGCTAGATAAAAATCGAGAAGAGTACAAATTTAATTACGATTATCTAGCTCCCCTACCAGTCATTGATAAAGTTCCTCATAAAGAAATATTCTCGGCGGAATATACTGCTAAACGTTTGGCAAGTATGGCAACTCTTGCACCAAATATGCTAGCTGCTAAAGCCAGAAACTTCTTAGACCCACTAGATGAATTGGAAGAATATGAAGAACTTTTGTCACTCCTACCAAAACCTGATGTCATAAAAAATTACAAAACAGACTCTTGTTTTGCAGAACAACGACTCTCTGGAGCGAACCCATTAGCTATCCAAAAAATTGATGTATTACCTGAAAATTTTGCTGTCACAGATGCACATTTTCAGAAGGTTGCAGGTACACAATTTACTTTGGAAAAAGCACTTAAGGAAGGCAAGCTGTATTTCTTAGATTATCCTTTGTTATCTGATATTAAAGGTGGTGTCTACGAGAATGTTAAAAAGTACCTTCCCAAGCCACAAGCTCTATTTTACTGGCAAAGTAATGATAGTCCTAATGGTGGTTCTCTAGTACCTGTTGCTATCCAGATTAATCATGACTCTGGTGCAAAAAGCGTAATTTATACACCAGATGACCCCCATTTAGATTGGTTTTTGGCAAAAACCTGCGTTCAAATTGCTGATGGCAACCATCAAGAATTGGGTAGTCATTTTGCCTATACTCATGCAGTTATGGCTCCGTTCGCGATTGTCACTGCGCGGCAACTAGCAGAAAATCATCCCATCGCTTTACTGTTAAAACCCCACTTCCGTTTCATGCTATTTGATAACGATTTGGGACGCACTCAGTTTTTGCAACCTGGAGGCCCGGTTGATGAGTTTATGGCAGGTTCATTGGCGGAATCTCTTGGATTTGTGGCGAAGGTTTATGGAGAATGGAGCGTGGAAAAATTTACCTTCCCTCGGTTAATAAAAAGTCGTCAAACAGACGATCCAGAAATTTTACCGCACTTTCCTTTCCGGGACGATGGCATATTAATATGGAATGCCGTCGAAAAGTTTGTGGCTGAATACTTGCAACTTTATTACCAAACCTCACAGGATATCAGTGACGACTATGAGTTGCAAAATTGGGCTAGAGAATTAGTAGCTCAAGATGGTGGTAGAGTCAAGGGAATGCCAGCCAAGATTGAGACTCTAGAACAACTTATTGAAATCATCAGTGTGGTAGTATTCACTTGCGCTCCTCTACACTCTGCTTTGAATTTTTCTCAGTACGAATATATGGCTTTTGTACCCAATATGCCCTATGCAGCCTACCACCCAATTCCAGAAACTAAAGGTGTAGATTTGGAAACTATCATGAAGATACTTCCTCCTTTTAAACAAGCTGCCGATCAGGTGATGTGGACTGAGATTTTAACATCGTACCACTATGACAAATTGGGTTTTTATGATGAGGAGTTTGCCGATCCATTGGCGCAGGAAATTGTGGTGCAATTTCAACAGAATTTGCACGAAATAGAACGGCAAATAGATATTAGAAATCAAACTCGTCCCATACCTTACAACTACTTCAAGCCTTCGGAAATTATTAATAGCATTAATACTTGAATTAGTTTTACTAAAAAAGAGGAATCACAATGTCAAATCAGAAAGTAACCGTCACCGCTCGATTAAAAGTGAAGCCAGGTTTAGAAGACAATTTTAAGCAGGAATTTCAACCTGTAATAGCTCTTACACTTGCAGAAGAAGGTTGTATTAATTACGATTTGCACCAATCTGCTGACGACCCATCTTTGTTTCTGTTGCATGAAAACTGGGTCAGCCAGGAAATTTTAGCTCAACATCTACAGCAGCCGTATATTAAAGCTTTGAACGAAAAGTCAGAACAATTTTTAGTTGAACCACCTGAAGTCAGGTTATGGCAGCAGATTGCGAACAATTAATTCCTAGCTGGTGATAATAATGACATCAAGGGTGTTATTGTATGGTGCAACTGGCTATGCTGGAAAACTCATTGCTGAATCTGCTAAAAATAACGGACTGGAATTAATTTTAGCTGGACGCAATCAAAGTTCACTAGCAGCTGTAGCCAATGAATTAAGTTTGAACTTTCGGGTTTTTGGCTTAGACGATCCGCAGGCGATCGCTCGCTCTCTTGAGGATATAATTGCTGTCATCAACTGCTCTGGGCCTTTCTCCAAAACCTCAAAGCCATTTGTCGATGCCTGTCTGCAAACTAAAACTCACTATTTAGACATAGCTGGCGAAGTACCTGAATTTCAGGCGCTACAAGCACGAGATACTGAGGCTAAAAATGCAGGGATAATGCTTCTCCCTGGTGTGGGATTTGGTGTTGTCCCTACTGATTGTGTAGCTGCTTACCTGAAACAGAAGTTAGCAGCTGCAACGCGACTGATTTTAATCTATGAAACAGTGGGCGGTGTATCTCAGGGAACTGCAAATACAGTACTGCCAACTTTACATCATATCGGGGTAGTCCGAGAAGCAGGTAAGCTCATTCCATCTCGCCCAGCATCGAAAAGACGTAAAGTTGATTTTGGTTATGGGCCCGAGACAGCAGTAACAAACCCTTGGCGTGCTGATATTATCACTGCTTTCCAAACTACGGGTATTCCCAATATTGAAGTTTATACCGTATTTCCTAATCCTGTGGGTTTCCTGATGGAGTCGAGCCAGAATTTGGAATGGTTATTTAACTCGTTTCTATTCCAAAGTGCTTTAGCAAGTTTAATTAAAACTCTACCTACTGGGCCAACGGCAGCAGAACGAGCCAAGGGGCAAGTTCGAGTAATTGGTATTGCTGAGGATGAAACTGGTCAACAAGTAACTGCAAAGCTTTTAGGGCCGGAAGCATACGATTTTACGGCGTTGGCGGCTGTAACAGTGAGCAAACGTGTGATTCAAGGCGAAGTTAAAGTAGGATTCCAGACTCCTGCATCTGTATATGGGGCAGATTTTGTCCTTGAAATTCCGGGAGTTATCGGGTTTCAGTAAAGATACAACAGAAAGCTGGGTTTTTTAGGCTTGATAGCGAAAAAACCTGGCTTTTTTTTTCTGACTTTGTGCATTTATTTTAAACCGTTTTGTTCACAAGGTTAGTGGAGAAAGTGCGAGGTCTTCTCTACGAGAGGCTTTGCCAACGATGGGTGGTTCCTGAGCGCAGCCGAAGGACTGCGCCTACGCTTTGACTCTGGGTTTGCTGGTAAGATTGCCGAGCTATGGTAGTGAGTACTGGCTCGTTCTATTCTGAACCCACACCCTGAACTTGCTAATTTGGCATGAATGAAGAGAGAATCTATCAGTCAAGTCAAATTAACTCTCTAAAACGCAATAGTGGATGTTACCGAATTAGTCAAAGTTTCAATTATTCTTTTGGTTGTGGCTACAGGTGTAGCTTTGCTGTCCCGGCGGTTGGGAATCCCTTATGTTACGGGTTTAGTAATAGCAGGTTTGCCCATCACTGAGTTATTGTCTCGTCGGATTGGTTTAAGTCCAACCCTTGTTTTGGATCTTTTCTTACCAATTCTGATCTTTGAAGCTGGTATTAATACAGATGTCAGCCGCTTACGCAGTACCTTTAAACCAATTGCCTTACTAGCCGGGCCAGGGGCTGTGATTTCCAGTGCGATTATTGCCATCCTGTTGAAATTTGGGCTGGGACTGGGTTGGATACCTGCGTTATTTGTCGGAGTAATTCTGGCAAACACTGATACTGTTTCCATGATTGCTGTATTTAAGGAGATACCAGTACCCTCGCGGCTTTCCACCATTGTTGAAGGAGAAACTTTATTCAATGACGCTGCTGCCCTTGTTTCCTTCAACTTGATCGTGCAAGTATATTCAACAGGCTCACTCACATTTGTAGAGGGAATCCAACAGCTGCTATTTATCTCACTAGGAGGCTGCGTTGTCGGGTTAGTCTTGGGCTACTTGAGTATACCTGTATTTGCCCGTTTAGATGATGCCCTTGGCAGTCTTTTGCTGACAGTCGCAGTTGCATTAGGAACTTTTCAGGCTGGGCAATTTCTCGGTGTATCAGGGCCTGTGGCTGTAGTTGTTGCTGGATTGATTTTCGGGAATTTTGGGCTTTCTCGGAATACTTCTGCTTCTAGCCGCATCACTTTATTGAGTTTTTGGGAATATGCTAGTTTTACTGTCAACACCTTTATTTTTCTGTTGATTGGTGTAGAAATAAATTTGGTAACACTCTGGAAAACTTTACCTGCAATTCTACTTGCAGTTTTGGCTTTTCAAGTCGGGCGAGTTCTTACAGTTTATCCGCTACTAGCATTAGTTCGTTGGATTGACCGTCCAATTCCGCTGCGCTGGCAACATTTACTGTTTTTAGGCAACATCAAAGGTTCACTCTCAATGGCTCTGGCATTGAGTTTACCTACAACACTGCCAGGGCGAGAAGTTTTGATAGCTATAGTCTTCGGCTGTGTGCTGGTGTCGTTAGTGGGACAGGGTTTAAGTTTGCCTTGGGTGGTAAAACGCTTAAAGTTATCTAAATTTTCTGAAGTTCAGCAACAGGTTGAAGAGTTGCAAGCCCAGCTGATGACGGGTAAGGCGGCACAAGATGAATTAGATAGCCTATTGAAATCAGGGGTATTACCAAAAGCTGTTTATGAAGAGATGCGTTCAGCTTATCAGGTACGAATTGCCGGTGCAGAAAAAATACTGCGGGAACTATATAATCGTCGCCCTGATGAGGTGGAAGGTAGAAGTGGCAAGAGCAGTAAACTTGAAGCTATTCGCCGACGTTTACTCTTGGCAGAAAAAGGAGCGCTCAATGAAGCAATGCGGAAGCGAATTCTCTCAGAAGAAATTGTGCGTGGGCGGATACAAACTCTTGATGAACAATTGTTGAAATTAGAGGATGATTAAATATAGGGCATTGGGCATGGGGCATTGGGCATGGGGCATTGGGCATGGGGGATAGTCTGAGCTTCGTTGATGAACCTCTGAGCTTTGTCGCTGAACCTCTGAGCTTCGTTGATGAACCTCTGAGCTTCGTTGATGAACCTCTGAGCTTCGTTGATGAACCTCTGAGCTTTGTCGCTGAACCTTTGAGCTTTGTTGATGAACCTTTGAGCTTCGTTGATGAACCTCTGAGCTTTGTCGCTGAACCTTTGAGCTTCGTTGATGAACCTTTGAGCTTTGGCTGATTAGGATTCTGTTGCCTCCAGCTAAAGATTGAGTCAGAGACTCAATGAATGCATTCCCATGCTCCGCATGGGAACGAGGAAATGATAAATTAGCTTTTTAAAATTTCTATTTTAAAGGCGATCGCTTATCGTTATTTTGACTTTTAATTACCCTACTAGGACTGATAAAAGAAATTCCTTGTTGAAAGTCAGTACCAATCATGACTGCCTCTACTATCGGTTCGGATATTTCTGTTTGGGCTACCCACTCGACAATGAAGTTTGCACCTAAACCTCCACTGGTGTCATTTCTATTGATAAAAAAATCTGTCGAAGCTAGGGCATCAAGTTGAATAGGGCGCTCTAAATACTGTTTAACTAGTTTCCCTTCTGAGTTATAGTAGCGCACAGAAGTAATAACGATCGGATTAGTCAAATCTGTATTCCGAATACTAAGCGTAACTGCTAACTCAAAAATCTCTTGGCGATTGTGATGATAGATATGAGAGTAGACCGGAACATAAAGAGTTTCACCGCTGGCTATCTTAAAATTCTTATCCAGCGTCACTGTTTTTTGCAATGGGGCTGCTGGAATGGCATCGGGTTGTGATTTGGGTGTTGATTGACAAGATACAAGAAAAATAAGAGCGATCGCTAAAATAATATATCTATACAGCTTCATCAAAACTCACCATTTTTTTATTATCGTAAATCAAGGGGTTTAAGAACCCAACCATTAGACGTAGCGCAGAGGCAAAGTGGCTCCGACTCCAGTCAGTTTCTGTAAATAGACGACGCGGTAGGAGCGCAAGGCCTTGCGCCCCTACAACAGATGTAGTTCAAATATATGAAAACTGCTGTAAATCCCCGTCTGAGAGGATGTCTGAAAACTTTTTAGTGTTGTATTCGAGACTTATAGATCCCCCTAAATCCCCCTTAAAAAGGGGGACTTTTAGAAGTTTCCCCCATTTTTCAAGGGGGGCTAGGGGGGATCGGACGAAATATTTAATACTTCTCAGACATCCTCTGAAAATGTCTTGAATTTTGAATTTTGAATACTTCGGCTACGCTCAGTACAAGTTTTGAATTTTGAATTGTTAAATGTGTAGCTAACCCTACCTAATAAACAGTTTAAGTAGGAACTGTGCTCAACATTTTTGTTCAATAAAATCAATGACTTGATGTAAGCATCTTGGTTTAGTCACAATCAGCACAGTTGAATGAGGTTCCAGTATTGTACTGCCGTTAGGAATCATCAAATCTTCGTGGGGATGAGATTGATAGCCAATAATTAGCGAACCAGTAGGAAATTGGGGATCTTGAGCAATTTCGGCAACGCTACGACCAGCAACATAGCAATTGTTGGGGATGGAAAGTTTCAGAACCTCAATCTGTCCCTGCTCAAAATGCATCATTGATTCTACTTGTGGATACTCAATGGCGTTCACCATTGTTGCAACTGATAGTTCAACAGTACTGATAATATGGTTGGCTCCAGCTATCCGCAATGGTTCGACAAAATCGGGGTGGCGCATCCGGCTCAAAATATGGGTGACGCCGTAGTGTTTAGCAAGAGTTACCATTGCCAAGTTTAAGGCATCACTTCTGAGAACTGCTGCCAAGGAACCGGCTTTGCGAATCCCAGCTTCTAACAATACTTCTGTACTCACAGCACTGCCTTCAAAAGCCATTGCTCCCACTTGTTCGCGGGCGTAGCGGCAAGCGATAGGGTCAATGTCAATTACAGCAACAGTATGCCCTAGTTCTACCAGTTTTTGCGCCAAACTTAAGCCGACTAAGCCTGCTCCACCGATGAGTACGTACATGATTCCTGATATTCTTTGAATTTTTACTTCAGTTTACAGGTTAACAAATTGTCATTTGTCATTTGTCATTTGTCATTAGTTATTGGGCATTAATTCTACTTCTACAGCGATTGGAGGATTTTTAATTGTAATTTTTGAATTGGTATTTTTCGAGTAACTCTTTAACTTGAGCGGACACTAAAGGATGTGGATCTTTTTGTAACTGGGGGAGGATTTGCAGGAGAACGCGATATGAAACCATATTTAAATATGCGATCGCAGCTTCTCTGACAAAGCCAGTAGGATGACGCAAGCTCACTAGTATCTCAGAACTGGTCAGTCGGATGCGTGTCACTTGAGCATAATGGAAACAGCAAGCTAGACACCAGTCAGAAAGGAAATTACCTAACATCAGCAATCTGTGGAGGCGATCGCTAACTACCATGTTCTCATATTCTACGATCTTGGCTTCGACAAGATATTGCAATTTTTCTGCCTGTGGTCGATTATCTAAAATATTCAGCAATAAAGATTTTGAAGATAAAGTTACGGTATGCTCTAAGATTTCTAAGCCCCGCGCTAAGTTTACCACTGAGAGCGATCGCAGATTGAAGGATGCTGCCTGCATCTTTTCTGGCGAGTAAAGCAGTTTCAGTAATAGTAGCAGCCGCTCTTTCACATCCAATTCCAATTCTAGAAGGGCGCGTTGCAATAATTCCGAGACAATTACAATCCTCTGATTGGATTGATAATTTTCTTTTTGGTCTAATGTTTGGAAGTCGATATATGCAGCGTAAATTTCACCTAAAAATTTTAATTCCTGCTTAATTAAATTTTCTACCCGACTTTCATAAAATCGATCTACTAAACCTTTAATTCCTGGTTGTTTGTGGATTTTTAGTAAGCTGCGGAGAATATGATCCCTAGTAGTACCCCAGGATATTTCCAAGTTTTCCCATAAAGTCTCCAATGCTTGCTGAGTTCCTACTTGAGCAATAGTGCGCCAAGCATACATCCGCACTACTTCTGGTTTGTAAATATTGGTAGCCAACCGCAACAGCATTTCTAAAGCTTCATTTTCTAGCCGCACTAGGGCTGACATGGCTGTGCTGCGGGTTGATTTGTAATAAAGGGCTGCAATCAGTGCTGAATAGTACTCTTCTAAATGGGTGGCTGAAATCATTTCTAATACGGCACAGCGCACCCGTAATGACTCATCTTGTAATAAATTCGGGATATGAATCCGCAATGCCTGCAAATAAACTGCTTCTCTGAGCGCTCTGACTCCATTCATCCGTTCCCGTTCTTGCTTATGAGTCAGCATCCGGCGCATGGTTTGGGTAGCTGCTACCTTTTGCATGGGCGTTCCCTGGCGTAAGACTAAAGCGGCGGCGGTGGCGCGGATGAGTGAGTTTTGCCTGGGGTGTAAATATTCTTCTAAGAGGCTTAAATTAGGATTTGGTTCAGCCAGCCAAACGTAACGCAGCGCTAAGGCAAAAACTTCGGGGTTCGTTTCTTGAGATTCTTCTAACAGAGGACGGATGGCGGCTAGATAAACCGGATTTACACCTCCCATCAGCATCACTTCCAAACTTTGGCGCTGCAAATCTGGGGTTAACTTCACTAGTAGCGGGGCTAAAACTTCCGCCGCTCCTTGAGAGTCAATTTGAGCTAAAAGTTCAATGCAAGAGCGCTTATCAGCCTCACTACCTTTTTCTGCTAAAGCTTTGACTACACCCTGTTTGAAAAATCGCAAGCCGACATTGCTTGCACTCAAGTGACCCCGCGCTACACTCAAGACTAACAGTTCCACATAGCGCGATCGCAATTCCCAAACTACTTTTAAACAAGTGCCAGCTATCAGCATGGTTTCTGCTACCAACACCCATTTTTGCAGTGATTCGGGTACAAACCGCCCACAAAACAAGATAGTCACAAAAATTAGCGCTCCTGTCAAACCTGTGGCGATCGCTTCGGCGGTTCCACCAGATAAAGTCTGCATTCGGCTGCGAATTCCCTCTGGAATCGGTTGGTACAGGATGGGGCCGCTACTCATCACAAAGGTGTAGCGCAGAAGTTCATCAAAGAATTTGACAATTATCAAACCCCAGAAAAAGCTTTGCGATTGTATGGCTGGAATTAAATGCAGCAATACCAGCACTCCTGGGAGTGAAAAGCCGACGGTGATTGGTAAAAGTGTCGCAGTAAAAAATACTCCCATGCGTTCGATGAGTCGGCTGGAAAAAAACCATTGCAACAACAACTCACACAGTCCCAACATCCCACCAAAAAGACCCAAAAAACTCGCAAGTTCTCGGTCGCTCAAATTGGATTGGAGTTCGCGTAGATACTGAAAATCTATTAACAACCCAATAACTTGCAATAGTCCCACAAAAGCAAACAACTGCCAGACGTAGCGCTTCAGAGGACTTTTAATGAAACGCTCTCGTGAAACTTGTTGTTCAGGAGCTAGTCTTTGTGGGGTTTCAGGAAAAGCTGCTCGATAATGATGAGTTAAATAGAATAGAATTCCCGATCCTAATAAAATCACCATACAGGCGATGAGGATGATCTTATTCAGCGTGGTGTATTGCACTAGCCAAGGCAAACTAAAGCCACTGATCACATCTGCTACTAAAAGCCCACTACTCACCAGTGGGTAAGTCCGTTTAATCTCCCGAATATTAAATATTTGATTGGCGACAATGGAGGTGTTGAGGTCATTGACCACATAAAGTGCATCTACCCATAGCCGCAGCAGAAATGCCGAAATCACTGCTAGGTAGGAAAAATGCGATCCCCAACGTAATACAATTAATAAAACTAATGGCATCAACATACAAGGTGCGATCGCCACAATTACCCGACGTAAGGGAAAAATCTTTTGCAGCCAAGAGTATAAAAAAACCAGTCCAGCACTCATTGCTGCACTAGCAATATACATCCAAGGCAGTAGATGAGTCCCATATTCATCCAAAAACAGCGCCACCGTACTGTCTTCTGCCCACCGCAATCCTACAGATACAATTGTGTAAAAAAGAAACATTATCTGGGTTCGTTCGCTCTCCTCTGGTCGGAGATTCACCCACTGTAGTAGTCGTGGTAAAGCAACTTTATTTGCAGCCAACCAGTGATTTTTCAGTTCCATGCAGTTTTATTTTCTGGTAGTATCACCGCGCAATGGGCATTGGGCATTGGGCATGGGAAAGAGGACTTGGGGACAAGGAGAATTGGGGACAAGGGGAAAGACTTGTTGGTAGTTCTAAACTTTTGTCACCTTGTCACCTTGTCCCCTCTGCTCCCCTGCCCCTCTGCCTCCTCATCCCCTGGAAATAGCAAAAGTCCTGAGCAACTGAGTATTATGTTTCCCACTCAGGGTTCAGGACTATCGATTTTAGATAAATTTAAACGCTTTCGTAAGACTGCACAGCTAACTATGCGCCCAAAGCGTATATTGCATTCAAATAAAAGATGAAAAAATCCCCCGACTTCTAGCCAGGGGATTTTCAAACTTGGTCTATTAAACAGTTAGAGAATTATTTTTTAGGCGATATGAGCATCATCATGTTTCGTCCTTCTTTTTTAGGCGCTTGTTGAAGCTCACCAAAAGGCTCCAAATCCGTTGCCATTCGCTTGAGCAAATCTTCTGCTAGGTCGCTGTGTTGAATTTCTCGACCCCGGAACATCACAGTTGCTTTGACTTTATCGCCATCTTTCAAAAAGCGCTCTGCTTGCTTAACACGCACATTGTAGTCGTGTTCTTCTATTTTGTAGCGCATCTTAACTTCTTTGACATCAGCCGTGTGCTGCTTTTTCCGGGCTTCCCGCGCCTTTTTCTCCTGTTCAAACTTGTATTTCCCGTAGTCCATAATCCGACAAACCGGCGGGTCAGCTTTATCGCTGATTAGCACCAAATCTAGCTCTTTTTCTTCTGCTAGTTGTAGTGCTTCCTGTGGGAGCATAATTCCCAGTTGGGCACCGTCAGTGTCAATGACCCGAATTTTCGGGAAGCGAATTCGTTCGTTAATTTGGGGCAGATCGCGAGTTCTTTTCTTCTCAATCACAGCCATTATGATTTGTAGGAGCTCTTAAATGAAGGATTTAGTGTGGTCTAAATTGCTATGCCTCAGAGGCAAAATACAGAAGTAACTCAGGACTGAAAACATAGTCTCCAGTTCTAGGGTAACTAATCTATAAAATAGTTGCCTCGTTGTATTTGTCATTTTACTCAGTCTGAGAGAATTTCTCTGCAATAGTTAATCTAAATTAGACAACCCAGACTCATATTAAATATTATTACAATTATTTAGCAAGACTTTTTGCGATCGCGTAACCGCCTTTTCCGGTGGCGATCGCATTGAGCAACATCATCAGGACTAGCCCCTGAGCGTTTTCTGAAAGAGAGTCCAGTATTGGTGTTGTGGGCTTTTAGAGAAAGCATTATCTCCCCAAACCCAAATCTTTGATGAAAACCTACTGTACAACGAGAATATAGTTGGATACTCAGAGTGGCTAAAAGCTTTGATTTTCCGTTTGATATCGAACAGGCTTGAAAAAATAAAGTTGGAAACTCTAATCCAATTTGTCTTCTATCTGGCCTTTGCTGCAAATAATAAAGTTGGAAACTGTCACATAAGTATAAGTACTCATCTATGTCAGGCAATTGAGCTTTTAGCTGAGAAGATAAAGCGCGATCGCACTCACTGTATATCTACAATAGAAAATTTCTTCCCATCACTATCATCTGGTTCAAATTCTCAAAGCTCACCAGTTGAACAATTCAATGCCTTGGCAATCTCCTTTAACTGTTCTGGTGTTAATCTTGCTTGGCATTTAGTCAAACTTACCAAGTCTGCACAATTGAAAACCAACCTAACTTTTTACATTTGCTGAATTAACTGCGGTTTTTTTGAGTTTTTCTATCCGGCGTTGCAGAACCTCTACACGTCCTGAATCTCCAAGGAAAATATAGCCTACTTTTGCTTGGATATAATGCTCCAACGCTTGCTTAGGGTCATTAATCGCAGCATATATCTGTCCTAAACTATACTGAGCTAGTGTCCAATCTTCCATATCTTCTAATCCTTGAACTGAGTCGAGCGCTTTGAGATAATTGGCTTCTGCTAAACGGACAAGCCCAGTTTGCCAGTACAGATCCCCTAGAGTACGGTAAATCAGAGGGTATTGCTTTCCTTGTTGAATCAAAGATTCTAAAAGTGCGATCGCTTCGCTAGTTAAGCTATAGGTTTTGTAGGTATTAGCAGACAATTTATAGGCTGAAATAACAGATTCAGGCAAAACATAGTTACCGTAAAAATTCGCCAAACTTAAAGCAGATGCTTCGTTACTTAAAGGTGTAGGAGAAATTTTGGCAGCTTGCGCTTTTACTAAAGCGGCTTCGGATTGACGTAAGATAATAAACTCTAGGTTAGAAGCCTTTTGCTGACGATTGGGGGCAATATCTTCCTGAGAAGATTTTCCCGTATTAGTGCGTACAATCACAGAATAAGGTATCCCAGCCTCTAAAGGCTTTCCAGCATAAATTACCTGATTTGTTTTGGTTTTGGTTCTCCACATTAAACCTTTTGGCCCTGTTACCTCAACGCTGTATTCTGTAACTCCAGATACTGGGTTCCAGCGGAGTAGGGGAGTAGCATTCAGCAATAGAGCATGGCGGGGAGTAATTAGATAGGGAATAGAAGCATCAACTCCACCCAATGTTTCCACAGCTTGAGAACCTCTGGACTCTCCATTTGCCCAGTTAATACAAAGCGAACCCATACCTGATACTACCCCTGCTCTCACCAGCAAAGGGTTACTGACTCCCGGACATTGGAGATAAACTCTAGCTCCTTTGTCAGGAAAAATTTGATCACCTTGATATAACTCCGTTGCAGGGCGAACAGGGAGCCAATCTGTTCGTTTTTCGCGTTGGACTCTCACTTTACCTTTGCCAGCAACAGATTGGATGCGGGCAGTTTGGGCCATAACAGATAATGGCAGGGTGATGATTGCCAATACTAGTGCCAAGACTGTAAATTTTGGTGTTTTCCCGTGATGAATCATTTATCTGTCTCCTGGGGTGTTAAGCGCTTTTGAGCGATCGCAGCCCATTCATCTTGTTCGGGAATGGTAATGTTGGCATACTGATTGCAAGTTTTCCACTCTGTAAGTGCTGCTTTTTTATCTTTCTGAGCTTCCATTACTTGTGCTAAGAGGCAATGAGGAGCAGCAATTTCATAATTTTCTAGCTTCACAGTAGATTTTAAGTTGATTGCTTCTAATAACTTGGCTTCTGCATCTGGGTAGTTTCCTTGCTTGACTCTTGCCCAACCAAGATTTTTGAGAACTGCATATTTAGTTTTCGCATCCAAAGGTTGTTTTTTATCTGTATCTAATGCTTTGAGTAATAAAGAAACCGCAGCAGTATATTCTTTTTTCATAATGTTGAGTCGTGCCAAATTATTGGTAGCCGCAGGAATACCACCTTGAATCGCTAGTTGATATTGGGGGCGAGCTTGATCTATCAGTTGTAAGTCTTCGTAAAGTAAACCTAATTGAAAATGTGCTTGAGCATCATCGGCATTGAGTTGAATTGCTCGTTTAAATTGTTCTTCAGCACTACTCCAATCACCGTTTCTACGGCTTTCAATTCCAGGATTTGTATAAAAATTTGTGCCAATTTGTGGTAAGGATTGGCGAAGAATCAAGAAGATACATACTACTATCAGAGAACCTAATGCACCTAGCTCATGCCAATACTTTTCTGGGATATTAATCGCTTTGAGAAAGCTTTTGAGGGCTTCTTGTCCCGCTTTTGTCAGTGCGCCGCCTGCTACAAGGAGGGTGAGGACGCTTTGGGCACTGACTGTAAAGGCTCCAAAGGAATCGGGGCCACCTGTGAGAAAGCGGGGAGCAATATCACCCATTAAGCCGAGGGAAACAGTGAGGAAGCTAACAGAAAAAGCACTCCATAGCCAATCGAGGCGATCGCTCCAGGGTGTTGTGGGAGCTTTGAGAAACCACCACCAATAAGTTTCTTTGGGACTAAAGCTGGCTCGCCAATTAGCAGATTGGGTAAAAGGTGCGATCGCTCCTGCTTGTTTTCTCAAGGTTTTATCAAGGTGGCTAAGTTTTTCTAAGCTTTCGCCAGAAGGAGGGGCTAATTCTGGTGAGTTTTTGATGATTTCTAGTACAGCCTGTACGCGATCGCGCTTAGTCAGCACTTCCGATACAAGAGCAGGAATAGATTGATTCTCAACCACAGTTATATTTACAGGTGTTATTGACGATACCACATCTGGTGAATTACCTGTGTTTGGTGTCTTAGCTTCTACAGTTGAATGCAACTTGGTATCAGCAGGCTGTTCGGTATCCTCAGATTTAGGGTCAGTAACAGCAGATGGCGTTGCTAGCTTTGTCGCTTGCCTCAATCTTTGTAAAACAGTAGCATACTGTTCAATTGCCTGTTCTAGGGTTGTTGCCGAGATGTTTGATTGGGGCATATCTATAACCCATTGCCAATGAGGATGAACGGTGCCCAGTAGTAGGGATGGCTGAGATTGCGAGATATGGGTGCAGATTGTCCGCTTGTTCCCGCTGTAAACTTCACGCTACTTCTCTGACCCTGGGTATCAATGCTTAGGTTTTTACCTGTGATCATAGCGATCTGAGCTTGCCGGAGTGCTTCAGCTTTGGTCATCTTGCCAGTAGAAAGATTTTGATAAAATTGTTGCATCAATTGGCTGGTGCTGGCATCATTTACTAGCCAAAGGGAAGCAATCACCGCCTTAGCTCCATTGGTGAGAAAATAAAAGCTAATGCCAGACATCTCAATCCCATCAGCATCTACCCCACCTAGAGCAGTTTCACAGGCAGAAAGCACTACTAAATGGGTATCTTTCATATAATTTTGCAGATTTTGAATTTGTTCCACCGTCAATTTATCCCCAGTGCCGGAGAGAAGAAAGGAATTTTCCGGTCGACCAGCTTCAAATTTGCCGTGAGTGGCGATGTGTAGTATCTTATTGCCTGTTAGATGATCTCGCAAAGCTCGGAAATCGAAAGCTTCGTTGAGGAACTCCAAACCCGGAAAAATACCAACCTGTTCATTTCCTGACTGCTGAACAATCGCATCTAATTCTTGTGGCACATTGGACAAGGGATTAAACCCCGAAAACCCTTTAGATACACCCATTGCCAGAATATGGGTGTCTTGTTTGTTCGGGGGAAGGCGATCGCTAACATCGGTTAACCCTGCATTGATAACCGTTGAAATCCCATAGCGTTGAATCAAATATTGCTGCCCATCAAACAGGGCTGCCATCGGAATATAGCGGGTAGAACGGTCAAGGGCAAACACCAAATGCTGCACAGTCTTGTCCTTGAGTTCGCTTTCTAGAGGTTTAATGAGCCAGTCATACAGTTGTTGGCTGGTAGCTTTCACCGCAGCCAGATCGCTAGAACTGGATAGTTGGGTTCTAAACTGAGCAACAGTTTTCCAGAGTTGCTCTTGACTAACAGGTGTTTCAAAACTGCGGAAAACTACTCCTTTTTCCCCTCCCCTAGCCGCCAGAAGGATACGGATTTTGTCTTTTAATACCAGAGGATAAATTAATACAGTGCCTGGTTCAGCCGTGAGGATTTTGCCGGCAGTATTGCTCATTTGGGCGGGTTCAAGGAGGGCAGGGTCATCAGCCAGTCTGTGTTGTAGGGTTTTCCGAAAGGCGTTAGAATCCTGATTGAATTTTGTGGTCAGGGCATCGAGTTGGTCGCGCAGTTGGCTCAGTTCACTACATTTTTGCTGTTCGCATTCGTAAACTTTTGCACCAAAAGCAATGAGAGTGCCATATTTACTGAGGATGTCTTCTTCAATACGGGCTAAGGCTATGCCTGTAGTTTCGCCTCCGGCTCTAGCATTGCGGGTAAAATCGCGTAATTCTTGGATTTTTAACAGTTCTAAAACTTGTTGAGCTTCTAAAATGCGTCCTTGAGACAGCAGCAGGTCAGCAAAGTGGCGATAAGCGCCAGCAATGGTTTGGGTGTAGGATTTTTGGAGGTCGCGGGAGAGGGTGTGGATATCTTGGCGGTATATATTCCAGCAATTACAATTAACAAACTAGCTTCATAGCTAAGGTTTTTTTCTGAATGGGCTATTAGCCTTGCTTGGTATAGGTAAATAAGGGCTTGTTTGGTTTTTCCAGCATTAAAGTAGGCACCAGCAATGGTGCTAAGAATATCTTTTAAATTTATTGGTATGTTTGGATCTATAGTAAGTAAATCTACAGACCCTGGAGCCTTTGATTCCTGGACTTTCCATAAACCCATTATTGTTTCATTCATTGTTTCTAGTCGGTATTCGGAAGCATTTAATAGGGGCAAAGCTTTCTTTAGGTACTCAAGAGACTTCTGATTTTCATCTATTGAGTTATAAACTGCTGCTAACCCGATTAGTGCCTCGGCTTCTCTGGATTGGTCTTTTATCGCTTGGGCGATTGATAGTGCTTTGTTTAGAAAAGTAAGTGCTTGTTCTGGTTTTCTGCTGACAAAGTTGAAACCAACGGCAAACATAATTAAATTTTTTATGTCCTCCTGACGTTGCTCTAAAGGAAGTTTTTGTTCATAGCCCCCAGAATGGTATTCCAAAAATTGCTCCATAGTGAGCGAAATCACACCTTGATTTTCAGTTTGTGAAGCAGTATTAGAAGCTGACAATATCTGCTTGTAGTAATTGATTGCTTGTTGAGGTTTGCCTAAAGTACCGTAAATTTGAGCAATAGTACCAAGAACTGGAGCTTCATCAGAGTGATTATTATCTTCTCTATAAAACGTTAATGATTTATTTAAAAATAAAAGTGCTTGCTGATAATTGCTTAACTTTAAATAGCTATCTCCGATAATTGCTAAAACTTTTGCCTCCGCGCTTTTAGAGCGATTTTTTGTAGTTCTATATACTTGTAATGCTTGCTTACCGTATTCAATTGCTTGCTGATATTCTTCTAAATTGTCATGATAAACATAGGCGATCTTTTCAAGAGTGCCGGCTTCTGTTATGCTATCGTTTAATCTCCGAGCTACCTCTAGCTTTTGTTTGTAGTATTGAAGGGCTGTTTGTAAATCTTCTTTTTGTTCATAGAAATAGCCAATTATTTCAAGAGCATAAGATTCCCAAAGGCGATCGCCTAATGCTTGCCAAACTGATAATGCTTGCTTGAGGTAGTCAATTTCTTTATCGTAGTCTTTTAGACTATCATATATGTAGGCAATATTTCGGAGAAGGTAAGCTTCCCTGTAGCGATCGCCTAGCTGTCGATAAAGCTGTATAGCTTGCTGATAGTATTCAATCGTTTTCTGCGGTTCGCTTTTTATTGGTTTATCAGAAGAATCATCCGCCGAACCATAACAATCACCAATTCGACTAAGCGTGTAGGCTTCCTGCTCTCGATTGCCTAACTCCTGCCAAAGTTGTAGAGCTTGAGTATAATATTGAATCCTTTTATGCTTGTAAAAATTAAATTTGTAATAATAGTAAATATCACCTAGCTGGGTAAGTGTAGCTGCTTGTGCTTTTTTATTACCCTCTGCTCGATCGAGTTCCAACCCTTGTTGATACAAATTCTGTGCGTCTTCATTGAGTTTATCTGCTTCTTCTGATCTAGTCCAATCAGAGGGACCTGTTGGTTTGCTCCATCTCTGACGACTCTTAATAAAAGCATTTTTAGCCGCCAATCTAATTTTGTCTGAAGGAATAGTATTTCGCAGTTCTTCAATGCTCACATCGTAGCGTCCAAGAGTTTTTGATTCTGGTACAGAGCGCACCTCTAAACGGTAGTTTGCGGCGGCATCAGTTAATAAAACTATTTCTTCTTCATCACTTTCACTCCAATCTGAATTTATTATGTAAGCAAAGAAACTATCATTAACTTCTTTGATTTGTTTGCCATCTTCACCAAACAACTTTATGACCAAATCAACGCTGCGTTCCTTAACAACAATTTTTATATACTTACCTGTTTGTAGTTTTAACTGATAGCTATGAGCCTCATTAGGATGAATTTCTCTTGCAATTGGCTTACCTGCTTCAAGCTGCGACTCATCTTGATTCTTCTGTACAGGCTTACTTTCAATTACGCTGGTTTGTGCTACTTTGCTTAGAACGCTGATATGCTTATTATTAATCTCTGGTGAACTAAAAGCGATCGCTCTACTATTATTTGTACCCGCAATTAAAGAGGGCATTGTTAAGATAAACAAACCGAATATGCTTGTATATTTTAAATTTGACATAGGTATATAAAT
This sequence comes from Nostoc sp. DedSLP04, assembly GCF_034530775.1. NCBI lineage: Bacteria > Bacillati > Cyanobacteriota > Cyanophyceae > Nostocales > Nostocaceae > Nostoc > Nostoc sp. DedSLP04. Next base: position 44,171 of record NZ_JAVRCL010000054.1, read on the forward strand.
ACTTTTAGAAGATAATAATTTATGGAAGGTGACTTTAATCACAACCTAAATAGGACTGCTATATATTCCCTATAATCCATTGCCAATGAGAATAAATGGTGCCCAGTAGTAGGGATGACTGAGATCGCGGGAAATGGTTGCAGCTTGTCCGCTATTACCTGGTGTCAATCTCACACTGCTTCGGTCTTTGGTGTCGCTATTTTGGTTCTTACCTACAATCATCATGAGTTGTGCTTGCCGCAGAGCTTCTGTTTTGGTTATCTTACCAGTAGCTAGATTTTGATAAAAATATCGCATTAATTGGCTGGTACTGGCATCATTGACTAGCCACAGAGAAGCAATCACAGATTTAGCGCCACTGGTAAGAAAGTAGTAGCTCAGGCCAGACACCTCAATGCCTTCTTTGTCTTCTCCACCCCGCGCTGTTTCACAAGCAGATAGCACCACCAGATGAATTCCGCCTAAATCAGTTAAGTTTTTCACTTCGGGAATCTTAAAGGAATTACCATCTCCCAAAAGTAGAAAAGAATCGTCTGGGTTTTGAGAGATAAATTGAGCGTGGGTAGCAATATGCAAAATCCGATGATCAATCAGATATTTAAAAGCATCTTTGGTAAAATCTTTGTTGATCAGGGACAAACCTGGATAAATCCCATTGGGATTGGTCTGACTACGGATAATGCCATTAATTTCATCTTTAACATTGGGGAGTGATTTGAAGTTGCCAAACTGCTCAGATAATCCTAAAGCCAGTACAGGATCGTTTTCAATTTTTGGCGAAAGACGATCGCTCGTGTCGGTTAACCCCGCAGTCAAAATCGTAGAAATATTGAAAGATTCAATTAAATATTTTTTGCCGTCGAACAGCGCAGCCATTGGGATGTAGCGGGTGGAACGGTCAAGGGAAAACACCAAATTCTGAATATTATTAGTGTCTAATTCGGCTCGTAAAGGTGCAACTAGCCATTGGTAAAGTTTTTGGCTGACTTTTTGTAACTCTTTGACATCCCCTGGCTGTTCCAGCAATTGCCGAAACTCCACAACTGTTGTAGCCAGTTCTTTGCGTCCTACTGGTACAAGTTTGCTATTAAAAACAACCCCCTGCTTCCCGGCTTGAGTTCCCCAAACCAGCCAGAGTTTATCTTCCAGCACCAAGGGATAAATTAACACCGTCTTCGGTTGGGATTGAACTATTTTTTGGGCTGCAACTGTGAGTTCCTCTTGCTGAATCTGAGCCGGATCTCTTTGGCGTTGTTGCTTGGCTAAAGCTCTGAGTTTGTCTGCTTCTTTGTTAAATTCTGCATTGGCTTGATCTCGTAAAGCTCGCAGTTGATCGTGTTCTGGGCAATAGGGGGGTTTACGTTCGCATTCAGTTAGTTTTAGCCCCAAATTCACCAGATTATTGAAGGGCGGAATTACACGGGATTCCACTGGAGTTAGGGAACTTCCCTGAGTTTCACCACCTGCTCTAGTATCTCTGGTATAGTCTCGCAGTTCCTGAATTTTTAATAGTTCCAAGACTTGTTGGGCTTCGAGAACTCGTCCTTGGGAGAGTAACAAGTCAGCTAAACGGCGATAGCTACCTGCCACAGTTTGAGTATATGACTCTTGCTGCTCACGGGGTAATTTGCGGATATCTTGCCGGATATTTTCACGCACATTCACCGATTGTTTGTAGAAGACAATGGCTAATTCTGATTGCTTCTGTTTTTCTAGTGTTGAGCCAATGTTAGCTAGAGTAAGCCCTTCTCCTTCACGATCGCCGATATCGCGAGAAATCACCAGAGACTGCTGGTAGAATTCTATCGCCTTGGCATATTGCCCTAGGGAATAGTGAGCACTGCCCAGATTATTCAGCAAGGCGGATTCGCCATTGCGGTCGCCGATATCACGAGAAATCACCAGAGACTGCTGGTAGAACTCTATCGCCTTAGTATATTGCCCTAGGGAATTGTAAGCATTGCCCAGATTTCCCAGCGACTTGGATTCACCATTGCGATCGCCGATATCGCGTTTAATCACCAGAGACTGCTGGTAGAATTCTATTGCCTTGGCATATTGCCCTAGGGAATAGTGAGCACTGCCCAGATTACTCAGGGTAGCTCCTTCCCCATTGCGATCGCCGATATCGCGAGAAATCACAAGAGACTGTTGATAGAACTCTATGGCTTTGGAATATTGCCCTAGGTAATCGTAAGCAATGCCCAGATTTCCCAGCGACTTGGATTCGCCATTGCGATCGCCAATATCGCGAGAAATCACCAGAGACTGCTGGTAGAACTCTATCGCCTTAGTATATTGCCCTAGGGAATCGTAAACAATGCCCAGACCTATTAGCGAGTTGGATTCGCCATTGCGATCGCCGATATCGCGAGAAATAACCAGAGACTGCTGAAAGAACTTTATAGTTAGGGCATATTGCCCTAGTGAATCGTAAGCATTGCCCAAACCTATCAGCGAGTTGGATTCGCCATTGCGATCGCCGATATCGCGAGAAATAACCAGAGACTGCTGGAAGAACTCTATCGCCTTGGCATATTCTCCTTGGGAATTGTAAGCATTGCCCAGATTATTCAGCGACTTGGATTCGCCATTGCGATCACCGATATCGCGAGAAATCACAAGAGACTGCTGGAAGAACTCTATAGCTTTGGCGTATTGCCCTAGGGAATTGTAAGCATTGCCTAGATTTCCCAGCGAGTTGGATTCGCCATTGCGATCGCCGATATCGCGAGAAATAACCAGAGACTGCTGGAAGAACTCTATCGCCTTGGCATATTCTCCTTGGGAATTGTAAGCATTGCCCAGATTATTCAGCGACTTGGATTTGCCATTGCGATCTCTTAGTTCTTGATAAATCGCTAATGCCTGTTGCCAAGTATAGATCGCCGCTTTGTACTGGCTACGTTTAAATTGCTGATTTCCTTGCTGCAAAAGCCTGTCTGCTTCTGCTTTCCGGTCTTGGCTGGTCTGTGCTTGTGCTGTAATAGAGACAAGCTCACTGGGAATCGGCAGCAGTGAGGGAATCAGCACTAGCAACGGCGGTGTGAACAACCTTACTAGTCTGACTCGCAAGGACATTACAATTTAAAGTAGGGAAATTACTGAATATTTTGCTTTTAGCATATCGCAATTAGCAATCATAAAGTTGAGATACTGCTTAATTCTTGACGATGAAAGTAACAAGGCTGCATACTGTAGCCTTTTTGACAATTTTTGTGTAACTTCTGTACAAATCTTTTAACTTTTGACTTCCGCCGTGCTGTACTAGCCCTTTCAATCGGTTTTGTATCCCTCATTCACGAGTATCAAAGGCTCGTTCATGAATATCAAAGGCTTGTTCGCGAATATCAAAGGCTTGTTCACGAATATCAAAGACTCATTCATGAATATCAAAGACTCATTCATGAATATCAAAGGCTTGTGCACGAATATCAAAGACTCATTCATGAATATAAAAGGCTCATTAATGAGGGTTTTTGGATGTTGGGTTAACCTGCGGGAAGCCTCTCTCCGTCTACGTTCCTCAACCCAGCCTACGAAAAATGAAATTTGGATTTTTTACGGTGAGCTATACTTGTAGCAATTTTTAATTGTGTGAAGTCCAGTCCTTTGTAGGGGCACAACAATGCTCATACGTGTCAATTTAAGCTGAGATGTATACAGCGTAAGTCTTTGGCGTTTTCTCTCTTAGCACCATAAACTTTTGATCCCCCCTAACCTCCCTTTTTAAGGGGGGAATTAGAATCTTAGCCCCCTTTTTAAGGCAGGGCTGTTTCATTCCATTTCAGACAGGATTTGTCAAGATGGTTAGCGAAAAAATTGTAAGTAAGCGTGACGATAAGATGAACATTTAAGCACTTAAATATCAGTAAAACAGTTTATTTTCTCGGCACGCTAGTAACAAAATAACCAATTTTTAATTGCTAGAACTCTTGATTTTCAAAGCTCTTTGGGGAATGAAACAGCCCTGCTTTTTAAGGGGGTTGGGGGATCAAATATCTTGATCAACAAAGCCTTTCACGTTAAGTTGATACCAATGAACAATGTTGTGCCCTCATCCGTGTACCTCACTCCCTAGCAACTCCCTATAATCACAACCCATTGCCAATTAAAATAAATGGTGCCCAGTAGTAAGGGTGACTGAGATTAAGAGAAATGGGTGCAGATTGTCCGCTATTTCCTGGTGTTAATCTCACACTACTTCGCTTTTTGCTGTCGCTGCTTTGGTTCTTACCTGTAATCATGGCAATCTGAGCCTCGCGGATAGCTTCAGCTTTAGTTATTTTTCCTGATTTGAGCCGCGTATATAAAGTATTCATCAAAGTTTGAGTACCACCATCATTGACTTCCCAGAGAGAAGCAATCGAAGCTCTAACTCCTGTACGTTGGAGTTGGTAGCCAAAACCCAGGATTTCCAAACCAGTACCCAGTTCTCCACCCAGCGCTGTTTGGCAGGCACTCAGTACCACCAGAGTCACATTTGGCAACTTCCACTCTTCAATTTCTTTGAGGTTAATTCGAGTACCGTCACCCATGAGGATAAAAGAATCTTCCGGCGCGCCTTTAACAAAAACAGCATGGGTTGCCATGTGAACAATGCTGTAATTTTTAATTTGGGATAAGATAGCATCCCGGTTAAAAGCTTTGTCAAACAGTTTGGTAGTGTTAGGAATTGCTGCACCTAATCCCTCAACTTCCGTCTTAGCAAAGCGTAGTCCTTGAAAGTCGTAGGTTTGCCCTGCTACCTGAACACTATAACTACCTTGTGTAAATGCTCCTGCCAAAACACGAGGAGCGTTAGTAGGTTCAGGCTCAAGTTTAGTCAATGCTAAAGCAGTGAGGTAGTTGATTTGATAGCGTTCGGTCAGCCATTGCTTACCGTCATACAGTGCAGCTAGGGGAATGTAGCGCATTTGACCGTCAGGTGCATAGATGATTGATTGTACATCTGCTTGTTGAAGGTCAGCTTCAATGGGCTTAATCAATTGGTCATAAAGCTTTTGGGAGGATTGCTTAACCTCAGAGTTGGGATCTTGCAAATCTTGACGGAAAGTTTGAATCATTTTTTCTAGTTCCGTCCGCTTTATTGCTACTGAACGACGAATTGGTGGTTTACCAGGGGGTAACAGCACTAATTCCAGGCGATCGTCCAAAACCAAGGTATAGAATAGGGCGATGCGTTTTCCTAAGCGCTGCAATCGGGTTTGCAGGTCTTGATAAGCGGGTAAAGTAAGATTTTGCTGTGGGGCAGTTTGTTGTATTTGTTGCGATAAAGCTACTACAGTAGGACTTTTGAGAAACTCACTCATTTGTTGGTTAGTTTGCGCCTGGATTTTTTCAAGTTCCTGAAGGCGTTGCTGTTGAGTAGGAGTGCTATTTTGCAGTTTGCGGAGATCGGCGAGTTCAGCACCAAGGCGAATGGCTGTCTCTTGAATCGCTGTATAATCTTGTAAGATTTTCTGCTCTTGGGGTAATAGCTCAATTCCCTTTACAGTTCTCTCATTACCTTGTACGTTGCGTAAAAAGTCTTGAAGTTCTTGAACTTTGAGCAAGTCTAGAATTTGCAATGCTTCCATTACTCGATTTTTTTCGAGTAAGAGTGAAGCCAAACCGCGATAGTTTTGAGCAGCAATATTTTTAGTGTAGGATGCCTGCTGTTCGCGGGGTAATATGCGAATATCCTGCCGGATGCTCTCTTGCACATTGACTGATTGCTTGTAAAATGCAATGGCTAATTCTGGCTGGTTATGTTCTTCAAATATTGAGCCAATCTTAATGAGAGCAAGCCTTTCTCCTTCAGGATTGCCGATATCGCGAAAAATAACCAGAGACTTCTGATATAGATCAATCGCCTTCGTGTATTGCCCTAAAATATGGTAACTACTGCCGAAATTAATCAGGGAAACAGCTTCACCATCGCGATCGCCGATTTGGTGTTGAATGTTCAGAGACTGCTGATAAAAGTCAATCGCCTTCGCGTATTGCCCCACATCTGAGTTAGCATTGCCTAAATTCACCAGCGATTTGGCTTCACCATTGCGATCGCCGATTTGGCGTTGAATGCTCAGAGACTGCTGATAGAAGTCAATCGCTTTCGTGTATTGCCCCAGTTTACGGTAAGCAATGCCCAGATTCATCAGCGAATTACCTTCACCATTGCGATCGCCGATTTGGCGTTGAATGCTCAGAGACTGCTGATAAAAGTCAATCGCTTTCGGGTATTGCCCTAGTAATTTGGAAGCATTGCCCAGATTATTTAGGAAAACAGCTTCACCATTGCGATCGCCAATATCGTGAACAATAACCAAAGACTGCTGGTAGAAGTCAATCGCCTTCGCGTATTTTCCTAGTGATTGATAAACATTGCCCAGATTCCCCAAAGATTTGGCTTCACCATTGCGATCGCCAATTTTGCGTTTAATAGTCAGAGATTGCTCGTAGAACTCAATCGCCTTAGAGTATTGCCCCAAGTTATGGTAAGCGCTGCCTACATTCATCAGCGAATTGCCTTCACCATTGCGATCGCCGATGTCGCGAAAAATAGCTAAAGATTGCTCGTGGAACTCAATCGTCTTAGAGTATTGCCCCAGGTAATAGTAAGCACTGCCCAGGTTTCCCAAGGAATTGGCTTCACCCTTGTGATCGCCAATTTTGCGTTTAATAGCGACAGACTGCTCAAAGAAGTCAATTGCCTTCGTGTATTGCCCTAAATAACCGTAAACAATGCCCAGATTCCCCAGCGATTTGGCTTCACCTTTGTAATCGCCGATATTGCGAAAAATAGTCAAAGATTGCTGATAGAAGTTAATTGCATTGGGGTATTGCCCCAAAGAATCGTAAGCAATGCCTAAACTCATCAGCGAAGAAGCTTGACCATTAAAATCTCTAAGTTCTTGATAGATCGCTAACGCCTGTTGCCAAGACTGGATTGCAGCTTGGTATTGGCTACGTTGCACCTGCTGATTTCCTTGCTGTAATAGCTTACCTGCTTCTATTTTGCGGTCTTGATTCGTCTGTGCTTGTACGGTTGTGCAGAGCAAAGAACTGGGAATCGGCAACACATAGAGAATAAATACCAGCAGCAGAGGCGAGATGAGCCAGCTAACTAGTCTTAGTCGCAAGGACATTACAATTTAAATTAGTGAGATTACTTATGATTTTGCTTCTAGTATACCGTAAGTATTATGAGAGCGATCATCAGGTTGAGATAGTGCATTGATTCTTTACTTTGTCAGGCAATAATTTCAAACGTAATGGATAACGCCGCCATCTGTTGAACATCAAACTGGCGAATATTTGTTTTCGTTTCACCGCGACTCCCGCCAGCAAGATCATCTAGTAAACTAGCGATCGCATCTTCTGCTTTTTCAGCCACCTGACTACTACTTCTTTTTTCGCTCCTTTGTTCCATTATCAATGCCTGTAGCGGTTTTAAAGCTTTGTCAATTGGTACTGTACTCGCCACAATCAACACTTCTACAATCCCCAAGGGTTTACCAAAAGACAGCTTTCCTTCTGCTTCACTTGGGATTTGAAGTGTCTGCCCTGCTGAAACAAGTGCAGCATTCTTGCCTTCACTCAAGGGAAACAAAATATCAATATCCCCATCAGGACTAAAGATTAATACTCCTATATGCAAATCACGGCTTTCTCGGTTTTCCACAGAGATTTGTACAGGTTTGTCAACCTCAATCTGAGCAATCGACTGAGTTTGAGATTTGACCTTTAGCGGAATTTTTGGAGATGGACTTTTACCCCCACGCACTGTAAACGACTCTGCCAGCAAAGACTGAGTGTTAGCACCTGCAAGACTAGCAACAATGTTTAACCGAGATGAACTGGCATTGAGTGTTAGTTTCATCAATCGGGCTGCTAACAATAATTTAAATTTCGTCTGTAGCCGATTGACTGCTTCATTAATACTTTCATCTGTTGCCCCAAATGAACCAGGAATCGGCTCAAATCCCACCGAGAACAAACCAACACTATTTACAGATGGTAAATCTGCGATCGCTCTTTTCTCAAACTCCTGGCGGTAACGAGGTAGCATTCTACCCAAGATGTAATGTACTTCCTGTTCTAGCAAAGGTGCTACTTCAATCCGGGAGAGCGATCGCAATGCCTGTTTTGCTGCTTCACTGTTGAGTGATTTATCTAACCCAATCCGTAGTTTGAGATTACTAGGAATTGCCCGAATTTGTTCTTGCAAGGCAGTTCCAGGAGAGATTTTGACCGCCGAATTAGTTTGAAGTAAGCCAGTTGCATTCAGGCGATCGCGTGACTCTATTTTTACAGTCCCTTGTGCTTGTCCCCGATCGTCCACAATAGTAAATATTGCCCCTTTACCCAAAGCTTCCAAAACTTGGGGTTCTGCACCAGTTAATAGCAGTTTTACAGTCTTTCCTATGATTTCTGTAATCACAGCCTCTGCTGCTGGTTTCTGCATCGGGGCAAAATACATCAGCTGCTGATCATCATTGCTACCGGATTTTACCTCAATATCCGGCTTTTGCCCACGAGAATTTTGTATAGTTTTCAGAAACTGCTCAGTTTTCGCAGCAGCAGCCACGACTACTTTACCCATCGCCTGATTACTCGTTTGCTGCCAAAGCTGTCGAGTCAACGAGTATGTAAACACACCTGCATGAACATCACGAGCAAATGCTGCATCAGCTGCTTCCTGATTGCGCTGGGCAGCGAAAATTGCTGCACCGTTAACAATATTTTTTCTACGTCGGGCAATCCATTCTTCCTGAGATAGCTTCAAATCAGTCAGCCAGCGCTGCTGATATGCCAATTCTTCTTGACTAGCTGCCAATCGCGTGATTCTTTCGCCTCGCAATTCTACATGACCGGGGCGCGATCTGATAATCAAATTCCCCCGTACTCCACCGCCAGAGTAGCAACTATCGAGAATGAATGTAGCGTTTTTAGTTTTGCGCCCAAGTGCTTCCCGCAGCAGAAAAATAGTGCCTGCGGTAATATCATTAACTTCACCACCTTTCTGGGGATAGCCATCAGGTAAATCTGCGTCAACTGGGACAATGGTTCCGTTGAGATTATCTTTGAATACCTGATTTGGGTCAATCACATTCGAGCCATGTCCTGAGTAGTGAAAGACTACTACATCATCTGGCGACTTAACCCATTGAATTAGGTGCTGCTCAAATTTATCTAGAATATTTTGACGAGTTGCTTGGCGATCGCTCAACACCAGAATATCATCTGGATGAAACCCAAAGCGATGAATCAACAGTTCTCGCTGAAGATCCACATCATTTACTGCCCCCTTTAACTGATACCACAATCCTTGTGTCTTTAAGTCTTGGGCACTCGTCCCAGGATAGTCATTAATGCCCACTAACAGCGCTCGTTTCCGGCGTGTATCCTGTGCGAGAACCTCGCCGTAATTCCAAGCCGCTTGCTGCATACTCAGTTGATTGATACCCAGAATTGTTAGGGATGCACCTAGCGATTGTAGAAACTGACGACGCTTAATGGAAGACATACTTCACTCTCTCAAACCTAAATTAAGGATTAAAATACAGATTGCCATACTCTCTAGTACAACTTGGCGGAAATAAACAGACCATTTCTAAAAGCTCAAAGCCAGAAAGGACAGTGCTTTTGACTTTTTTACCCTGAGCGCAGCCGAAGGGCGACTTTTGACTTACGCGTAGCGATACTAGTCTCCCAAACTGGCAATACATTAGGTAAAATCTTCAGTAATCTCCCCCATTTTAACTGTAATGTCCTTGCATCTCAGATTAGTTAGCTGGATCGCGCCAACTCTGTTACTGGTGCTTTTCCCCTATCTGCTGGCCATTCCCAGTTACATACTCTCTACTTCAGCACAAGCACAGACTAGCCAAGACCCCAAAGCAGAAGCAGACAAACTTTTTCAACAAGGAATTCAACAGTTTAATACAAGTCAATTTGAGGCAGCGTTTCAGTCTTGGCAACAAGCACTCAAACTCTATCAAAAAATCAAAGACCGCCAAAGCGAGGGAGCCGCTCTAGGCAATCTCGGACTTGCTTACCTATCTTTGGGCAACTATGCCAAAGCCATTGAGTATGAACAACAATACTTAGCGATCGCCAGAGAAATCAAAGACCGCCAAAGCGAGGGAGCCGCTCTAGGCAATCTCGGAATTGCTTATTTATATTTGGGCAACTATGCCAAAACCATTGAGTATGAACAACAACACTTAACGATCGCGCGAGAAATCAAAGACCGCCAAAGTGAGGGTAAGGCTCTGGGTAATCTCGGACTTGCTTACCTATCTTTGGGCAACTATGCCAAAGCCATTGAGTATGAACAACAATACTTAGCGATCGCCAGAGAAATCAAAGACCGCCAAAGCGAGGGAGCCGCTCTAGGCAATCTCGGACTTGCTTACCTATCTTTGGGCAACTATGCCAAAGCCATTGAATATGAACAACAATACTTAGCGATCGCGCGGGAAATCAAAGATCGCCAAAGCGAGGGTAAGGCTCTGGGCAATCTCGGACTTGCTTATTTATATTTGGGCAAATATGCCAAAGCAATTGAGTATGGAGAGCAATGGTTAGCGATCGCGCGAGAAATCAAAGATCGCCAAAGCGAGGGAGTCGCTCTGGGCAATCTTGGACTTGCTTACTTGTCTTTGGGCAAATATGCTAAAGCAATTGAGTATGAAGAGCAAGGGTTAGCGATCGCGCGAGAAATCAAAGATCGCCAAAGCGAGGGAGTCGCTCTGGGCAATCTCGGAATTGCTTACCTATCTTTGGGCAACTATGCCAAAGCCATTGAGTATGAACAAAAATTGTTAGCGATCGCCAGAGAAATCAAAGACCGGCAAAGCGAGAGTAAGGCTCTGGGCAATCTCAGACTTGCTTACCTATCTTTGGGCAAATATGCCAAAGTCATTGAGTATGGAGAGCAATGGTTAGTGATCGCTAGAGAAATCAAAGACCGCCAAAACGAGGGTATGGCTCTGGGCAGTCTCGGACTTGCTTACCAATTTTTGGGCAACTATGCCAAAGCCATTGAGTATGAAGAGCAAGGGTTAGCGATCGCCAGAGAAATCAAAAATCGCCAAAGCGAGGGAGTCGCTCTGGGCCATCTTGGACTTGCTTACCAATTTTTGGGCAAATATGCCAAAGCCATTGAGTATGGAGAGCAATGGTTAGCGATCGCCAGAGAAATCAAAGACCGCCAAAACGAGGGAGTCGCTCTGGGCAGTCTCGGACTTGCTTACCGATCTTTGGGCAACTATGCCAAAGCTATTGAGTATGGAGAGCAATACTTAGCGATCGCGCGAGAAATCAAAGACCGCCGAAGTGAGGGAGTCGCCCTGAGCAGTCTCGGACTTGCTTACCGATCTTTGGGCAACTATGTCAAAGCCATTGAGTATGAAGAGCAAGGGTTAGCGATCGCCAGAGAAATCAAAGACCGCCAAAGCGAGGCAGTCGCTCTCAATAATATTGGCTTGTCACTAGAAAAACAGCAGCAATCAGAATTAGCCATTGTCTTTTACAAGCAATCAGTCAATGTGCAAGAGAGCATCCGTAACGAGATTCGCACATTACCCCGTGAGCAACAAGAGTCATACACCCAAACCGTAGCAGATACCTATCGCCGTTTAGCTGACTTGCTGCTTTCTCAAGGAAGACTACTAGAAGCTCAACAAGTTCTCGAACTCCTGAAAATCCAAGAATTGCGAGACTTTACCCGCAATGCTAGAGCAGGTGGTGAAACCTCTGGGATTGCTTTAGCCCGCATCGAAGAAGAAATCCTGAAAAAATATGGCACTCTCATCGTCTTTGGACAACAGGTTTATGAATGCGAGCAGAAAAAATGTAGCACCCTCAGCCAACTACGAGATCAACTTGATGTCTTAACCCAAAAATTCCAGCAAGACACTAATGCTTTTCGTAAAACCCTCCAAGACCGACTCGCCAAAGACCCCGCACTCCTTGAACCTGAACAACTCCGCACTACTGCTGCCAAAATTGTCACTGCTGAACCAGGTACAATCCTAATTTATCCCCTAGTTTTGAAAGACAAAATTCGGATTCTCCTAGCTAGTAGAGCTGGAGAAAAAGGCGTGGTTTTCCGCAGCTTTGAAACACCTGTCAACCAACAGCAACTCTGGAAAACGGTAAACCAATTCAGAACCCAACTGTCCAGTCCTGAAGATGAGACAGCCGTTAAAGCCACAAGTCAGCAATTATATAACTGGCTGCTCCAACCTTTAGAGAAAGAAATTAAAGATAAAAATATCCATCATTTAGTCTTTTCTCTTGACCGTTCCACCCGCTACATTCCAATGGCAGCCCTATTCGATGGGCAACAATATTTAATAGAGCGTTATGCAGTTTCCACAATTCTGAATGCAGGCTTAACAAATGTCAAAGAGCGCTTACCCCACAACAAGCAACAGATTCGCGTCTTAGCAATGGGAGTCTCTAAAGCTTTTCCGGGATTTAATGCCTTATCAAATGTCCCTGATGAATTAGCCACAATCATTCAGAAGTCGGGAAAAGCAGAACAGGGCATTTTCCCTGGCTTAGAGTTTCTTAATGAAAAGTTTACTTTTAGCTCTTTACGAGACAATCTCACAGGTAATAAAGTATTGCACCTTGCTACCCACGGTAAATTTGAATCTGGTCGTCCAGAAAATTCTTTCCTCCTTTCTGGTATCGGTGATAAATTAACTGTTGATAAAATTCAAACACTAGGCAATTACATGGCAGATACTCATTTAGTAGTACTTTCCGCTTGCGAAACTGCTTTGGGTGGAGTAGATGCTGATGGCTTAGAAATGTCTGGTATGAGTTTTTACTTTCTTACTAACGGCGCTAAGGCGGTGATTGCTTCACTTTGGCTCGTCAACGATGCCAGCACCAGCCAATTAATGCAGCAATTTTACCAGAATCTCTCTACAGGTCAGATGACCAAAACAGAAGCTTTACGTCAAGCGCAACTCACCATGCTCAAAAGCAACAGCCAAGGCAATAATAGCAATCGTAGTAGCGTTAATTATAAATTGGGGCAAGGTGAACAATCTATTTCCCGTAATCTTAGCCATCCCTACTACTGGGCACCATTCATCCTCATTGGCAATGGATGGTAGAGTAAATGGCTAGCAAGAATAATATGCAATGTTGCTATGTGGAGCTATATAAGTGCGATCGCTACTAACTTAACTTGCTATCCAAGAGCTTATTCATACACAAAACCCTTCGTATCTACAAAATGAAGAAGAGTTTTGCAACGAGTATTTTATACCTGATGGTTAATTTCAAGTAGTTTGGTCTTGTTTCTCCGACGCTACATTGAAAATTAGTGTAAAACTCATTCCTGGAATCAGTCGGTGTAAAACTTGTAGATGAGCTTCCGCATCACTGCGGCGACGAAAACGGGCTAAAATCCGGTGCTGCATATTAGGTAAAAGCCTGATAACACACCAAGGACTGAGCTTTTCGGAGTAAGTCATAAAATTCTCTAGGTCGTATTTGTACTTTCCAAGACAAAAGCCAGCCTACTGTGATGGTGGCTGGCAAAAAATATCAGAATGATATTGAAATTGGGTTTAAGTCCTACTCACTCTTGTCTGGAAAACAAAGGTTTTTCAAGAGTTCTTCGGGAATCTCCTCAAAGTGTTCAAGCAAAAAGCTCATTAGGGCAAGGTGGCGTAAATCGGTAGGCATGGGGCGGCGGTAGTTGCGTCCCCTAGAAAACCAGCGCCGAACAGTGGAAAGTGAGCGAGAACAAATTTGAGCAATTTCTTCGTAATTTACCTGCCACTTGGAGTAAAACTCCTTGGGAGTCATTCCCAACTCACAGTAGCTGTAGAGTTGAATTAAATCTTGCTCTCGCTGCTTCAATGGATGAGGATTCATAAGTTTGTTTCCTCGCTGATTGGTTCCAAATCCTCTTCCCAGGCAATGTCAGCAGATGTCCAAGATGCGCTGGGACTGTCTTTGCTCAACCAAATTAGGTAGCACCATGCCCAACAGCAATGATGGGGCGCATAGCTATAGAATCTACCAATGACAATACCCCAGTCAGTATCACTTTCAGCAGTGAGCCAACGCAAGCGATCGCCATATAAAAATTTAGGTGTATTCGCTGCATCAGGAAAATTGGCTGGAAGCTCAATAGACTTATCCGAAAATGGTAAATGTATACGGCAAAGGAATTTCAGCGATT
>NZ_JAVRCL010000055.1:0-56346 GCF_034530775.1 Nostoc sp. DedSLP04
TGATTAACTCAGCCTTGCTGGGTCATTTTGCATGGCTTAGTCTAAACTCCAGTAAGAAAAGCCCAAAGACTTATTGTATCCTGGTTCCCAGCCTTCAGGCTGGGAACGAGTTCTGAGAGGCTCCGCCTCCAGTGGCTTGACCAGAGGCAGAGCCTCTGGCAATACATTCCCAGTCTGAGGACTGGGAACGAGGCGAAACGGTGCTACATAAGCCTTTGGGCTTTTCTTAGTGCCATGTATCCCTTTATGTAACAATTACGAATGACGGATTTTTAAAGTTCGGTGTTTGTTACGGACTATCCATAGTAGAACAATTATCAATACAAGCGCTTTGATCGTTGATGGCTCCACTACCTTCTTCACTTCCGTGGGGGTTTGAGGAGTAACATTACACGGAATCTCAACGATCTGTGTGTGATCGGAACTATTACCACTAGGAGTCAGATCGCATTCGCCTTTGTTGGTGAGAGACAAAGGTGTATTTTCTGGAGAAACAGGTATAGGTGGTTGAGATGAAGAAACAGATGGTTGAGCTGAAGAACTATCGCCACTCAGTAGTAGAAGCAGAATTAAACCAAGACCCCCAACGCCAATTATTGGCCAAAGTGGAAAGGAACCAGAACTCTCTGGTACTAAGACATCTCCCGTAGAGCCAGGGAAAGCATCAAAAGCTATTGTTTCTCCGTCCAACGGTAGTGGATTTTCACTCAGCAAAGTATCTCCTGCGATATCTTCTCCTAAGAGCTGATTAAATTCCGCTGGAATCGCATTATTAGGGCGTCCGAGTTCCCCACCATCTTCGGAGTATGGAAAGGATAGGACTTCAAAAATCTTCTGTTGGAGTTGATTCTGATTACCAGAACTCAACGCATCCAAGCCTGTAGAGATTTTATCTAAATAAAAATTTGTCATCTCTGGCGACAGACCTAGAGACTGAATCTGCTCTTGAATATTGGAAATTTTTGAGGCCTCTTCAAACAGCAGTCGTCCGTATGACAATTTCAGGTCTAGTAATCCATTACGGAGGCTAACAGAATCATTGACTCCTGAGTATGGTGCCCAGTAGAACTGCTTGGTTACAAGTCCGAGTCCTTCTACTGGATTGCGACCAAAAGGTTGTCCAAGAAGGTATTGAGATCCATCCATGATTGCGGGGGATGCGTTTCTCCAAAAGGAGGCGTAAGGCACCGCAGAGAGATTAGGATTATTGCCATAGAAGCTAGCGAAATTCTGGAAGTTTTTTTCCCCACCGGCTGCTCGGATCAGAAGGTTTTGATAACTAGTCCCATTGTTTAACTCTACTAATCGTTGGATTACCGATCCAGTCTTATTACAGGTCAGACCAAATCCCACATCACATCCAGGAATGACTCGCATCCGGCTCAAATTCTGGTTATTGATTTGGTACTGGAGATACTCAGACTCCAATCCTTGTTGGATGCCATAGCGTCCAACATTTAGTTGTGCAAAAGCAGACTGACACGTAGTGAGTACTACTGCAACAGATGAAAATGCGATCGCTGCAAAGCGAACTACCTTCGGCATCGCAATTCTTTGAACAATTGATTTAGGCAAGATGCACCTCCACTAGACGACATCAATTTAATTGGGGATTGGTCATTTGTCATTTGTCATTTGTCATTTGTCATTGGTCAAAAATTATTATTCCCCCCTGCCTCTCCTGCTTCCTACTCCCCAATTCAACTCTTAGGTAAATCAATGTTGATTGTGATTCCTGTACCTTTGAGATTTCCTGATGAGAGTGTGTGATATAAGACCAATGCTCGGTTTGGTTGGTCGAAAAGATACCCACGACGCGTAGGTTTAATCTTCCCTTCCTTGACCAAAGAAACGAAGGCTTGTAGATATCTACGTATACCTTGACGGTTGTCTTGAGTAGTATTCGTATGATGCTCAATCAGCATCATAAAGAAGTCTAAGCTACGATTTTCCTGACCTTGAATTAGACTGCCTTCATCTAGGAAAGAACTTGCTATGAGCCTGCTATTAACTTGTTTGACCTTAAATAAAGTAAAGTAACGTCCTTCTTTTTTAGGATCGTTCGCATAACAGACCCAAGAACCCTCTTTATTTTGTGTAAAACCCTGTTCAGCAAGGTAAGAAAGCAAAGAATTACTTGTCTTAGTTTGTGGTGGAGGTAATAAATCTTCAATGGGATCTAAAGAGCAAATCCTCTGTGTTGTTTTTAGTGGATAAACAGCAGGTGTCTGCTGGGTATTGACGCGAAAGGGCTGTGTTGTTTTTCGTGGATAAACAGCAGGTGTCTGTTGCGTATTGATGCGAAAGGGCTTGTCATCAGACATTGCCATGCTAGACATTGCAGCCAACGCAGATAATTGCAGAACGATCGCTCCAAACAAACGAACTATGATATTCATGTTTTTCCTGTTACTCTTACTGACTTTGTGAATAATCGAATTTTTACTAGATCGAGATCGATCTAGCAGTCCTAAACTATTTGTTAAATTTAAGTGTTTGCCTGATTTGATCGAGGGTAGCTTAAGTTTTCACTAATCAAATAGGACTTTTATATATAGGTAACTAAGCACAAAGAGAATCAATATCTAAATAAAACACACAATATTAATGTCTTATTGGCAAGATAAATTAGGCTTTTTGATATTTTTAAATATACAAAAAACTGTTGACATTACGTCAAAACTTTTCTATTTACTCTTGTCTAATTTTTTGCCATCTTAAGAAGGTTTTATGCCTTTCTCGCTGGCTTTGATGATTCCTAAAAAAGAGCTTTAGTTAGCTCTTTAGTACCTTATATAAGCAGAGTTTAAAAAGCTCTGTGCTTTGCACGTTAGGGCTTTTGTTGATTTCCTGGGTAGGTTGAATAATTTTTTGTTTTTTAGAGGTAGCGCACCTAACTAGCTCTTTCAGCATGGTTACAAATTGATGTATAAATAATATCTCCCTGACAGTAAAATAATATTACCATGAGCTTGAGACATGCAACAGTATTGTGGACAGTTGTCAAAGTTGTACACTATGAATCGTAACTACCTCTTCATTAAATTTCATAGCAAATAGGTGAGAGGCAAGCTTAATCTATATTACACACTACTAGTATTAAATTATTAAATAACAACAGTGTGGAAACTGATAGTACTAAGTATTAAATATAGCCTTTGTCTAAGTAAAACACGTATAAAGAATAAATTGCGATCGCTAACCCAACTGTTTAATTACCCTACTAGTAGTCTGTCAACCTAAAAATGTGCTTGTGAGGTTTGGAGAAAGGGGAAAGGGACGAATGTCACTAAGATAAGCGTTAACCCTTGGTATTACTGGTTTTGGGGTGTAGGGTGTGGGGTGTGGGGTGTAGGGAATTACGAACAACTTGGTTTTGTCTGGCGCACTAAAATTCAATTTTTATTAACACTACACCCAACACCCTACCCCCAACACCCTGCCCTGACGATATTTCTACATGAGTCTTCGTGCCATTCGGGAAAGGGACTCATGGTAAGGGATTATAAAACCTTTTCCCTTTCCCCCTTACCCTTTACCCCGCCAAGTTTACTTGGCGAACTACTAGGCGATGTCTATGATGGTCTACGCCTATGCATCAAACAAAGTTGAGTTAGATCGCAAGTATAAAATTTGCGATTTAGCACGCTGTTGGTGTTGTTGCCACAGACCTTATAAGCCTGTAAAGCAGATATTTACGACTTTTCTAATACCAATTCAAAAAATGTTTGCGACAGATAGGGCATCTAAAATAAAATCATAGCCTCAACATTATTCAGGTTGATAATGTTGAGGCTATCAGGATAACAAGCAGCAAATTCTGTAAATAATTATTGATAAACAGAACTTACGCATTGACAGATAAAACAAAAAATGCGTAAGTTCTAAATTAGTTAATTCAATTTAATTTATTACAAAGCACTGCGGCTAGTTAAGGCATTCCACAAGAAGACTGCAACAATAGCACCCAGAACTGCTACTGCAATACCGGGAATACTCAAAGAGGGAGCCGCTAGAGCAAAGCTTCCTGTACTGAAGAATACACCCAAACTACCACCAATAAAAGCACCAACGATTCCTAATAAAATTGTTGCTAAAATTCCGCCGCCTTGATGACCAGGGTAGATAGCCTTTGCGATCGCACCAGCAATTAGACCTAAAACAATCCAAGCAAGAATATTCATTGTTTTTATTTGATAAACGTTTTTTAGTGACAAATACACAATAGCAATCCAAATATTGACATTCAATCTATCAACAGAAGCAATGATCCATAGCCTTGAGGATGAATGCTATTACTTCTCGTGATGAACTCTCTTAATTGAAATGAATAATAAAAAAGCTCCTAGTAGGTATAAAACCAGGAACTAATAAATTTATTGCTTGATAATTGCAGTATATACATTTTTAATGATTGTTCTCATCTACTCCTTTACTTGCATGAATGTAAAACAAGAAAACCAACTGCTTTACCAATTTATCTTTCTTGCATTTCTTGCTGACGCATCGGCATAGCGTCAATTTGCTCAAAAATTGCTATCGCTTGCACTGGTGTAGTTTCTTGGCGCTTAACGCCACCATCTTTGCCGATCAAAATGACGCGAAAATTTTCTTTATTAACCCCAAAGCGATTTCGCAAATAGGCAGCAGAAGACTCATCTATTAATTGTCCGTTGGCATAGCTTTTATCTGTTGCCAAAACTTGAACAAGAACTAAATCTCGATCTTTAAAATCGTTTTGGTGCTGTTTAAATACTTGCATCTGTTGCTGATAGTTATGGTTATCAACAGATGGTGCAAAGAGTAACAGCACCCGATTTTGCCATTTTTGGGAACTGAGGTTAAATGAAGACATTTTGATCGTATGGGTTGAACCTTGAACAGTACCAGCAATACTAACAGGCGATAGGGCTATAGATGCAGCGATCGCCAGAGCGATTAATACTGAGTTATTCACTTCGGGGCTTGTTAGGCTCATAATAACAATGACATAAACGAGGTTTGATGAAATGTCAGAAGCTTGGACAGACTCTTCTCAACTACAACAGTGGCATCAAGGTATTGAAATGGCTAACCGCAATAACATTTTCTGTCATTATCGTAGTTGTAGCGATAAATGGGTAGACTCTGTGATGGATGCATTTTGTAGTAAATGCGGCAGCAAAGATATTGAACATATCTCGTGCTGGCAGTTTCCAGATGATTGAATTAATATCCAAATCAGGCGATAAAATAGCGATCGCTACTTTTGACATTTCCTCTGAAAATTTTGGGTGATTACTTTGTTAAGCTGCGGTAATATCTGCTTGTGCATCGAAAGCGGAATTTGCAAAAATACTCCAGCTTTTCAGATCGATCAACGGTTAACAGTACTCATGTCAGGATAGCGATCGCCAGCTGCTACATTTTTTGGTGCAACTGTTTCCAGTCGATTCAACTCTTGTTCAGTTAGGGTAATTTCGGTAGCTGCAATATTCTCCTCCAAGTAAGTACGGCGTTTTGTACCAGGGATTGGGACAATATCTTCTCCTTGAGCGAGTAGCCATGCTAAAGCAAGCTGACTAGAAGTTACTCCTTTTTCGCTGGCGATCGCTTTGACTTGCTCTACTAATTGCAGGTTTTTATAAAAATTCTCACCTTGAAAGCGAGGAGAATTTCTGCGATAGTCATCAGGTGCAAGATCGTCAGGACTAGTGATCGCACCTGATAAAAATCCTCTTCCTAATGGGCTATAGGGAACAAACCCAATTCCTAATTCTCGCACGGTAGGTAAAATTTCATCCTCTGGCTCTCGACTCCAAAGAGAGTATTCTGTTTGCAGTGCAGTAATCGGGTGAACTGCTACAGCTCGGCGAATCGTCGCCGGGGCAGCTTCCGAAAGCCCCAAATAACGAACTTTTCCTAGCTTGACTAACTCTGCCATTGCCCCGACAGTATCTTCAATGGGGACAGTTGGATCTACTCGATGTTGATAATAGAGGTCAATTACTTCCACCCCCAAACGTTTTAGCGAGGCATCGCAAGCTTGATGGACATATTCTGGTCTGCCATCAACCCCTTTAAAACCACCATCTTCAGTACGGACATTGCCAAATTTTGTTGCTAAAATTACTCGATCTCGGCGATCTTTTATTGCTCTGCCTACTAATTGTTCGTTGGTAAACGGCCCATACATATCAGCAGTATCAAGAAAATTCACTCCGAGTTCTAATGCCCGATGAATTGTCGCGATCGCCTCAATTTCATCACGACCGCTATAGAACTCAGACATTCCCATGCAACCAAGCCCGATAGTTGAAACTTCTAACCCAAGTTTCCCTAGCTTTCTGGTTCTCATAAAAGAATTTCCTACTCAGTAATTGGTCTTAGAATATTACCCTTTTCAGCATTATCCCTTTCCCTTCCACCAAGTCATCTATTATTAGAAGTATTTACTGATATAAGTAAGTTGATTTGCGGGTAATTGACATTCAATTTTACCAGCCGTGTTAAGACGGCTTTCTAGCTTAGGCACATTTATTATGTATTTTCTAATAAATTACTAGCCAGTTGTAGAGAAGCGATGACCAAACGCTGTAAATTGTCTGCTGAGTTCTTTTACAGCTTTGGGTCAACAACTGGCGATTTGTGGTTGTTCTGTTCTGTTGATATCTCATTTAAACTGCAAAATACATAGTTGTAATGCCAAATTGCCAGAACCTTTGAATATAGTATCGTCACTTCAACTTGTTCACTTTTAGCAAAAGTTCGTTAAGCACGCACAATAATGGTCGGTTGTTACATACACCAGTCTGATTGTTATTCGTCAGAATGTAGTGGTGCAATATATTGCACTGTTACAAAAGCTAAATTCAGAGGTAAACTATGTTTCCTTTTTGGGGTAATCCATGTTATGGAAGCGAACCCATTTCGCACAAATCTAGCTTAGAGCGGAAATTAAAATTCTTGATTTGGATGCGAGATGATTTAGAGTCTAAACTGGCTGGTATTAATGCTTCTATTGATACCGTTCGTCAGCAAATAGAACGTTCAAACTCATCTACTTAGAACTTAGCTAATACAGCAATTCATCTCATCAACTATCTAATAAGCAGGTGATGAGATGAATTGCAAGTGA
Source organism: Nostoc sp. DedSLP04 (assembly GCF_034530775.1). NCBI lineage: Bacteria > Bacillati > Cyanobacteriota > Cyanophyceae > Nostocales > Nostocaceae > Nostoc > Nostoc sp. DedSLP04. The sequence continues at coordinate 7,118 of NZ_JAVRCL010000055.1, forward strand.
ATTGACGACTATTAACCTAGTTAATTAATCAGTCCGTTGTAACTAATAATTGATTGCTGACCTACTCTTTTGGTTAAAGCAGCTATTAGTTATAACGGACTGATTCCTGTGAAGCACCTGCTTCATCCAGGGAGTTTCAAATTTTAGAAATAGCAAAAATGCTTGAAATAGTAGGCATTCCCATCTCTGACAGAAAAGTGCGTAACTCGATGGCTCCTGTCGGTCAAGCGATTACCGAGAAAGAAATTATCCACTCTTCACTCTTGTGGGGTGGACATCTTGTCCGCCCTATGAACTAGGCTCTCGTGTCGCCTACCCCACAATAAAAGTTGTATATTTTTTTATTTGGAAGTCCCCAACAAACTAATAGACACACTTCCAGTTTTCCTTCGACCCAACCCAAAGAATCCAGCTTCAAATCAAATATCAATAACTTTAGGCGATGCTACAAGGATCTACGCCTATGCTTTAACTATTTTATTGTCAACTCATCTCTGTGATTAATAGGTGTGAGCTTTGTGAAGGCATAATCTACACCGCTTGCCAATCACGCGCCACTTCAAGGTTAACCTAGACCTGCCACTAACCCAGGATTCAGTTGCAGTCAGGCTCACCATCAAAAATTGGAATATTTTACAAAAATATTTTTCAACGGTGATTTAAGTACAACATTTGGGAACAATTTATGGAACTCAGATTTTTGTAGGTACTTAGGTAATTTCTAAGTATCTACAAAAAGTAGATAAACCTGTTCAAAATGCAGCCTGAGTTTCCCCAAAAGGGAATAAATCACTAAACTGGCAATATCTATAAAAATGCTTAATTCTGAACTTCAAAAAGACCTTCGCCATAACTTTACTGTCAATGTTATTGAAAGTGGATTTTTTGGTTTTGGGAGTGGTTTTGCTTCATTTTTCACGATTATTCCACTATTTGTTAGCACTCTTACCGATTCTGCATTGCTTATCGGTCTGATTCCAGCTATTCCACGTTTAGGCTGGCAATTACCTCAGCTATTAACAGTTAGTAAAGTAGCTCGCCTACAGTGTTACAAACCAACTGTAATGTCGTTGACAATTCATCATAAGCTTCCTTTTTTGGGATTAGCACTGGTGGCTTTATTACAACTAAAACTCAATCACCAAACTATCTTACTGTTGACATTTGCCATACTCATTTGGCAAGGGCTAGGCGGTGGGTTTAGCGCCACTGCTTGGCAAAGCATGATTGCTAAAATTGTTCCCTCCAGAAAGCTTGGGATTTTTTACGGTACTTTAGCAGCATCTGGTAATTTGATGAGTATTTGTGGTGCTGCGATCGCTGGTTTAGTCCTTAAAGAAGTTGCTCAACCATTTAACTTTGCTCTGTGTTTTTTGTGTGCCAGTTTGGCAATGGCTCTATCTTGGTTTTTTATGTCTAGGACGCGAGAGCCAGTAAATACCACATCATCAGCCTTTGAAACTAGACGTGAATTTTGGGACACTCTGGGTGTAATTCTCCGGTGCGATGAGAATTTCCGTTGCTTTGCGATCGCACGTATGATCTCACAGCTAGCACTGATGCCACTTCCCTTCTATACACTCTATGCCATACATCAATATGGGATGGGAGAAGTTTCTGTTGGGTTAATTACGACTCTATTGATGGTTACACAAACTATTGCTGGATTGGTTTTGGGTTGGTTAGGCGATCGCACAGGTTGCAAGTTAATTTTACAAATTGGTTGTGTGGCTTGTGCATTCAGTTCGATTTTTGCTTGTTTAGCACCCAATGCAGACTGGTTTTACTTGGTATTTATAGGAGAAGGAATAGGTATGATGGCTCTGCAAAATATTGCTGCGGTAATGACCTTAGAGTTTGGCAACCAACATCAACGACCAGCCTATATTGGTCTTGGTAATACCCTTATTGCTCCTGCCACCATCCTTGCTCCCCTACTAGGTGGATGCATAGTAGAGAATATTGACTATAGAACTACCTTCTTAGTAGCAGCTATCGGTGCATTAGCTACAGCACTGCTTTTGCACGTAGGAGTAAGCAATCCACGCTATCTTGAACAAAATTTTGGTAACGATTCAGTTAATATTTTGCCTGAGTAGTAAGCATTTGATATTAATTCGTCATCCCTAATCCGAATGCGCTAGCGTGCTATAGGCGAATGGCACTAAGATAAGTCCAAAGTCTTGTGTTGTCTCGTTCCCAGTCTGAAGACTGGGAACGAGGTTAAATAAGCCTTTCGCGTTTTCTTAGTGCCATTCTGCTATAGGCCCATACACCTGTCACTAACACGCCCTTACTGAAGAGTTGTTAATTAATCAAAAGCAGGAGGCAGAGGAAATATTTTTTATTAATAGTTATTTTTGCCAATCTACACTGTTGATTGACTAACCCAGCATTTTTATCACCCCCTATAACCCTGTATAAATCACTCTTGGGAGTGAAAGTTGGATGATTCTAACTATGGTATGAACCTAAAAGCAGTTAACAAAGCATTGCAAGGTTTAGGCTCATGATATTCATGCCTCATAATTTTCTACTTGTATGGCTGTTTCAACTGCTGTCCGTTGGGGTGCTTGGCGGGGGAATCTACATTCTCTATGAGTGGTATGAACGAGAACTTGTAGGAACGCCCTACTTAGTAGCTGGACTAGTAATGTTTCTGTGGTCTTTTGGCGGTCGTTTTATCAGTTTGCCACTGCTGCGCCGTCCTGGAAAACAGGAACCGAAGTTTATGCGTAGCAAAAGCGTGCAGCGCTTGTCACGCCCAGATGGGAGTGTGTTGCAGGTAGAGTTTTTTGGCCCTGAAGATGGTCAACCAATTATCTTGTCACACGGTTGGGGGCCAAACAGTACTGTATGGTATTATGCCAAACGACAACTAAGCGATCGCTTCCGAGTAATTGTTTGGGATCTACCAGGGTTAGGAAAATCCGCTAAACCGAAAAACAACGATCACTCTATAGCAAAATATGCCCGTGACTTGGAAGCTGTTGTCGCCATAGCAGGGGACAAACCTGTTATCTTGTTGGGACATAGCATGGGCGGCATGATTAACCTGACATTCTGTCGCCTGTTTCCAGAGCAATTAGGGAGTCGCGTGGCTGGCTTAATTCTTGTAGATACTACTTACACTAATCCGGTAAAAACTTGTATCTTCAGCAATCTGGTACGGAAATTACAGAAACCTCTACTCGAACCTGTGTTGTACCTGACTATCGTGCTGTGGCCGATTTTTTGGTTGATGACTTGGCTCTCGTATTTAAATGGTTCGCTGTACATCACCGTCGAACTATCTGGATTTACGGGTACTGAAACACGCGGTCAACTAAATTTTGCAGCATTCTTATCAGCATTGGGTTCGCCTGGTGTTCTGGCTCGTGGCACACTGGCAATGTTGAAGTTCGACGAAACAGACACACTTGCAACTATTAACGTTCCTGTGTTGGTTGTTTGCGGTGGTTCAGATATAGCGACAAAACCTGTGGCAAGCGATCGCATGAAAGCAGAATTACCTTACTCTGAAAGAGTCACCCTAAAACCAGGTGGACACATGGCATTGATGGAACAAAACCAGCAGTTTTCTGAGGCTGTTAGGAGATTTTCTGCTAGCTGCTCATAGCTACCTGAATACTGCACGCTTTGTACATTTTTAACTCAAAATTGGGTTTGGGGAAAAGGTTAAAGGTTTTTGTCCTTTTCCCCTTTAACATGCACCCTTTTCCCCAAGAGTGCAAAAAGTACAAATGCCAAGAGGTCTATTGATAGCTACCTGAATTCCACATTTAGCATCCATCAAAAAATATTGCTCCAGAGTTGACGTTTCGGTGTTTCGCGCAGTCTGTAAGAGCTTCCGCCTTCCCTGCAAGAACTTCCGTCAACACGTTTCGGTGTTTCGCGCAGTCTGTAAGAGCTTCCGCCTTCCCTGCAAGAACTTCCGTCAACACGTTTCGGTGTTTCGCGCAGTCTGTAGCAACTTCCGCCTTTCGTGCAAGAACTTCTGCTTTAACCCCAGTTTTGCACTTTATTTAATCCGCATTGCTTACTACCTTTTGATTAGATCCAAAGTAGAGTTCGCTCAATTCTTCCAAAGAAACATCGGTCTGCGATTCTGGATTACGGAAGTAGGGATGGATAGGAAGGAGTTCAGCGCGAGGGCTTTCCGGTGAAGACACAATTTGCTCAAGCAAAGACAGGTAGTTTTCACCAGTAGATTCCCAAGTGTACTTCTTCAACACCCTTTCCTGACCAGCTTGGGCAAAATACTCCCACTCCTGAGCATCACATAGCAACCGCTCCAAGCCTCGTGCAATATCAGCAGGATCTTCTGGATTGACAAGTACGCCATATTCCCGATCTCCTTGTTGCAAGCTCTCGCTAGGGCCACCGTTCTTGGTTGCTACCACTGGTAAACCTGCTACTGCTGCTTCTAAGGGAGCAAGCCCAAAAGGTTCGTAGAGTGCGGTCAGCGCAAATACTGAGCGGCGTTTAACCATAAACCTATAGGTTGCTGCTAGTGACTCTTGAGATTGATGTAACAAGCTAAATGCACTGATTTTGCCCCACAAATCGTTTTCTTTGACCGCTTCCCGAATCGGGGCTAATACTTCTTCAGCGATTTCGTCGCTAGTCTCTTCTCGTAAAGGATTGTCCAGCGCCCCTGTAATTAGCACCAAGTTAGCTCGTTCCTGAAGTGTTGGACTAATTGCGAAAGCTTGCACTAGCCCCAATATGTTTTTTTTCAGTTCTAATCGACTGGAAGCTAAAATGACGGGCAAATCTCGACGGTCTTCTGCAATGTCCCGTGCCAATCGTTCCTGAATGAACTCGTAAGTAGCCTCCTCGTTTTCGTAACGCGCTTCTGCACCGAAAATCGAGAAATCTGCTCCCGGTGGAATCACTGCAAAGCGGTTTTCGTTGTCTACATCCACTGCACTACTATAGACTCGATGAGAATACTGTTCAAAACGTTCTTGTCGCGTGCTGGTGATATTAACCGCCGAGCGATTCATGCTCAGGCGTTCGGCTAAAATACGATATCTAAAATTAAATTGCTCGTCTATTCCTGTGAGATTTTCTGGGGTGGCTTCCAGTTTGTCGATCTTTTGAGCGCCGAGAGAATGAGCAGTAAAGGTAAAAGGTATGCCTGTCTCCTCTTCAATTAGAACGCCACACAGTCCTCCATCAGCGTAGTGAGCAGTCATAGCATCGGGTAAGCTACCTTCCTGTTGATAAAATTTCAAGATATTGGGTACCCAATCAGCGACAAGATGAGGCCATAACAATTCTTTAGAGAGAAATTCTTTTGGCCCAGCTGGTAAGCGGATAATGCGGACATTATCGATCCCTGAATAAGTGTCAATCGTTTCGGCAAACTCTGGCCACTCCGGGTCAATAATTTGACGGGTGATAATATCAACTTTATGACCCATTTGAGCTATGGCTATAGCGACTTGCCTAACGTAAATTAGTTGACCCCCAAAATCTGGGTGTTTAGTGATGTGACTATTGCCTGAATCAAAATTGCCTTGAGGGTTGAGAAATCCAATGTGCATTGCCCGCTTCCTAATACAGGTTAATTTCTACTAAAGATTTTGCCTGAAGATGGCAGCATAACAGCTTAGTGAGCTTGTTAAAAACTCTCAAGGCTGAAAAATGCAGGCAGTGAGACTGTAGGTAAATACCATCAAAAAGTCAGTCAAAGGGCTTTTATTGATTCCTTTGAGCTTAAACTCAACCAGTACAGTCATTTTCCTAATGCTTAAAGTTAATCATTACTGCGGTACGCGCACATATACCGAATGACATATTTGAAGCGTCCAGATAAATCTGGCTTGCTAGGATGGCATTAGAAATTCATCACATTTGAGTATGACCAAGCAAGACATTCCACTTACGGGAGAGGCGCTGATTAAAGAAGTCTGTCGGCGGATTCGAGTAGCCCGTAGCTATTGGGATGCTCACAACAATGCTGCTTGTCGGGGCGAACGCGATCGCGCTTTAGCCCTTTACAATACCCTGACTAAGGAGCAAAAAGACCAGATTCCGCAAGTGTTGCGGGTGTGGTTGCGTTACCGCAGTGAGAAATATTTTGGCGCACACCGAACGCCGCCAAAGTCAGCACGAAAATCAAAACATATCTAATTTATAGTTATCTACCTGAAGACCAGCGTACAGGCAACAGTGCGCTCACGCTAAAAACCACAGCTAACCCACCCATACCAAACATTCCCCAAGGTACTAAACCTTCCAACGGATTCACCACACGCGCAGTACTTATGGGTTGTTGAGGATTGTAACGTATCACCACTATTTGACCGTTGCTGGAGCGGTAAGACTCATAACTGCCTGTAAAACGAGTGCGTTTGCCGTTGGCTAAAAACTCGATAACTGGCGCATAGGTTTCTTTTTGCTCATCCTTGTTCGTACTGCTGCGATCGCGACGACTGATGCTGTCTACCACCGTACCACGTGTTTCGTTTAGCGTTGCACCTTCGTGGGCGATTATGTTACGTACCCAAAAACCACCGCCAATAAACAGCAATCCAATGGCCAGCCCAATACTTGCGCTTAGTTTGTCATCAAAAGTGTTTTGGTGAGGTTGGAAATTCATGGGTTTGAGGATGGCATCAACAATAAATTTCATCACAGCATCTCAATTACAGCTTACATTTGAAACATTTCTATTTGGCACCACTAACCTTATAACTGCGTCAACTATCTTGCAGCTAAATTACTGCATCAGTTTTTCTGATGTAGTAATTTAACGTTTATATGGTATTAAATATAACCAATTAACCTCATTTAATAAGCAGAAGTAATGACAACTCAGTTTTGGGAAAAAAGTAGAGAAATTAATGCAACTCTAACTAACTTACTATTTAAGCCTGTACACAGACGAGTACTAGTAGGTCTAAGCAAGCTACAGGTAACGAGTCAACAGACATCGCCGTGGATTTTGAAAAAGCGTCTGTTGCCATTATTATGTCTGATATCATTCTTTCTAGTATTGCTACTAAATAGTTTTGCGCCTGCCGTTGCCCAACTACCTGCTCAACCCCGTCAGGAAATTCGGGGAGTGTGGCTAAGTGGTAACGATTTTAGTGTTTTTAGAAATCGTTCACAGGTGCAAGCAGCCATGAGCCAACTGCGGCAGTTAAACTTTAATACTGTTTATCCCGTAGTTTGGAATGATGGTTATACACAATACCCCAGTGCCATCATGCAGAAAGAGGGGATACCCTTTTTCTTCAAGGGAGCAGATGGACAAGATGTAATTGCAGATATTATTACTCAAGCCCGCAGACAAGGGTTACTAGCAATACCCTGGTTTGAATTTGGTTTTATGGTTCCTCTAACTTCGGAACTTGCATCACAGCATCCAGATTGGCTAACACAAAAAGGGGATGGGACTCAAACTTCAATTAGTGCTGCGGGTGAAGTAGCGTGGTTAAATCCCTTTCACCCGGAAGTGCAAAATTTTATCAGGGAACTTGTAGTGGAAGTGATTGCTAAATACGATGCTGATGGCGTTCAATTTGACGACCATACGAGTTTACCTGTGGATTTTGGTTACGATAAGTACACGATTAGTCTATATACTCAAGAAACTGGCAATCCTCCTCCACCCAATCCCCAAGCCCAAGCATGGATAAAATGGCGGGCAGATAAAATTACTGCCTTTATGGTAGACCTTTACCAAACAGTGAAAGCTAAAAAAGCGAATGCTATTTTTTCAGTTGCTCCTAATTACTATAATTTCGCCTATAAAATGCAACTGCAAGACTGGCTAAACTGGGTACGGTTGGGTATTGTCGATGAGTTGGTGATGCAGGTGTACCGTAATGATGTGGAAAGTTTTATCGCTCAAATTACCCGTCCAGAAATTTTAGAAACCCAACAAATTATTCCAACTGGTATCGGGATTATGGCGGGTTTACGAAATCGTCCAGTTGCCATCCCACAAATCAAATCACAGGTAGAAGCAGTGCAACAACGTGGTTTAGGTATCGGCTTTTTCTACTACGAAAGCCTTTGGGATATTGCCCCTGAACCAGCAGCGCAACGCCAGTCGGCATTTGCGGCTCTTTTCCCAAATTCAGCGTTGCGCGATATCTCGCAAAATACACCCCGCCAGCCAACTTTTAACACCATAAGCTTACCTTTATATCCAAAACCTTCCCTTGGGCAACGTGTTCGCGGTTATTTTTTGGAAGTTGCGATCGCAAATGGTCAACCAAAACGTATTTTATTAGATACAGGGTCAGCAGGGCTAAGAGTTCCTAAAGAGTTTTTAGGTAATTCTCCCATCCAAAGAACAGGTCAAAATATCAAGGAAGTATTAAGTGATGGTACTATCCTGGAAGGAGAATTAGTTTACACTAATGTCCGGTTTGGTTTGATTCCCACCGCCGAACCTGTTCCCGTACAGCTTGTTACTAATCGCCAATGTAGCGCCAACAAACCTAAGTGTTCAGCAAACAGTGGTGTACCATTTTCGGGAATTATCGGTGTTAACTATTTTGAAAAATCACTTCCCTATAACCCGTTGAGAAAATTACCAGGCAATCTGAGTAACGGATTTATTGTCGTTGGTAATAGTGGTAGTAATAATAATGGCAGCCTAATTCTCGGTTTAACTGCCGAGAATCAAGCAGGTTTCAAAATGGCTTCTTGGAGTCAACAACCTGAAATTAATGGTGTACCCGGTAAAAGATGGGACTCTCGACTGAACAAAGTTTGTTTAACTCTTGCTGGGAGTTCTGCGAAAAATTTGTGTAATAGCAGAGCGATCGCTGATACTGGAACTATTAATGGTTTAACTGAATTCAAGTCAGCTTCTACAGCAGGTAAACTCAAACCCGGACTATTAGGGTCAGCAAATGCTGTAAAAGTAGGAATTAATGGCATTTTTGATTACAGTTTGACACCAGGAACCCGTGACGGATTTAATCGCTGGAATTTGAGCATCTCGCCACAATCAGAACTGACTGTATTTGTAAATCCTGGAATCGCTTTGTTTGATAAATACGATGTACTCTTTGACCAAGTTAATGGTAAACAGGGTTTTCGTAGTCGGCGGTGAGAAGAAAGTAAAAACTTGCTTACTTAGATAGCGTTCAATTAACCCAGGACTTACGCAAACAATGGCCAAAACCCTGATGTAGAGACGCGATTTATCGCATCTTAAAAGACCAATGATTTACACCAATAACCCTTCATCCAAATGAAGGGTTTTGAACCCTAAACTTTCAGTTACCCTGAACGTTGAAAGACTACTGAAAGATTATTAGCTGGCATTTGGTAAATCTGTTGCAAAATCAGATTTTGTGCCCTAGCTACTGCTATGACATCATCCAAGTTACGCACACCCCACTCTGGGTTTTCAGTGCGTAAATATTCGTCAAAAGCTGCATTACTCGCAGCTATATGTTCTCCACCTTGTTTGAAGGGGCCATATAAATAGAGGATACCTCCTGCTTTTAGGATACGACCTGCCCCTGCCATCAACCCCAGACAGGCTGACCAAGGTGAAATGTGAATCATATTGATGTTGACAATGGCCACAATTGGCTTCGTATTCAGCCAATCCAATCCACCATTTTCCACAGCCCAAACTGGTTCTTTTGCATCTAGCTCAAGCGGTGCATAAACGTTATCACATACATTGTGTTCAGTCCATGAAATAATGCTGGCTCTTGATTGTGGATTTACATCGGTTGGGAGCCACAGATAATCTTTGAGCTTGGATGCAAAAAAGACTGCGTGTTCGCCAGTACCACTTGCTATTTCTAAAATAGTGCCACTCTCCGGCAACACTTGTAAAAGTACTTCTAGAATTGGTTCGCGGTTACGCTCGGTTGCTGGTGCGTATTTTCGTGCGTCTTGTGGTGTCATCTGGCTCGTTATATTTATAATTAATCGGAACAAATATTAAACGAAGAACTCTACTTAATCTTGATAAAATATTTGCACAAGTTTGAGCAAATCACTTTTTGCAGGCTCGCCGTCATACAACCATTTTATTAAATCATTAGGTGATAACCAAAAACTTTCAATAAAATCATTTTGTATCATCATTAAATCTCTCTGGAATTTGAATTGGCTAATTAAAATATACGCCAATGTTAACAACTGTACGCAATTTGAAATGTTGAAGTGAATTCAATACTTTTCGCTTTGTGAATTTGTGATTCTAAATCGGGTTTTGAGAAAATGGAAAAGGGGAAGGGTTAAAGGTTTTTTCTTTCCCTTTTCCCTTCCCCTTTTTTCCTGAACTGATAAGTATTAAGAGTGCATTGCTTTGGAGTGGAATGCTTAACAAAGTCAAATCAAACGGTCGTCAGGAGACGGAGACGAAGATAAATAACTTTTGACTAGAATCTTTAGTTTATTTTTAGCCAGAGGCCTTCATGAATTTGCCTCTCTAGCTCAAGAAAAATTTTCTCGAAATTGGATCTTGTTTGAGGGATTGAATAAAATCTCTCAAAGTCATCATGCTGCCTGTTAAGGTGAACTTAGGAGTGCCATTTTGAGCAACGATTCTTACTTCATTGTCTTGGATCTGAATCTTATTTTTAATAATATCCCATAGAGCATCGAAGCTCTCATCATCCTTACAACCATTGGCTTCCAGGAATTTTTGGCGTACTTCTGTTTTTAGCGCCAGTGCTTCTGCTGCTTGAGTACGCGCCTCAAAGTGCTTAACTACATCTTCATAGGCACTTTCTTTCAGAGTTTTGTTTTCAGCCATAACTTGTTCTAACTGAGTTTTGATGGCTTTCAATTGGGATGCTAAAGCGGCTGATTTTTGATATTCAACTTTTAAGGCTTGCTTTGCATTGGCTAACAAGGTTTTATAATCTAGCCGATCTTGATTTTTTTCGGATTGCATTTTTATCTCTCGATCGACACATTTTCGGCGATTAACTCTCGTCAGTTATATAACAAAACTGGCGAGAGCTTAGTAAATATTATCTGTGTTATCTGAGCATCAGCTATTTCACCAATAATGGTGATTCAGAGTGAGGATTCTCCTGAATACTACTCAAACTAGAACTAATGTGGGAGCGGATAGCTCGTTCATAAACACTAGTCTGCTGAGTGCGTACCCCTACAGCCTGATATATTAAGTTAACTTCTGGAAACTCAGACCAATACATCAAAAAAATGTCTTTAGCTGGAGTAATAATTTCATAATTATTCTCTTGTCTTTTCTTTCTAAGTTTACAATTATTTAGTTGTAATTTTTGTCTGAATAGTTTTTCAAATTCTGGAATTAAATCTGAAGTAGTTTTCATGGTTAATACACGTTAAAACGTGATAATTATGCAAAGATTATCTGTTGATATTACTAAGTATGACACTTCAGATACCTCTTACAACTATAGTGTATCAGTTATCGGGTATTTGAGAAGAGTATTCAGAGGCAGGGTCATTCGTTGGCGTACTCCCTGATGGAAAAGTAGGCTGTGCGATCGCTGTCACCTTTTACTCAGGATTTTTATGGTACAAATCTACTATTTACTAACTTATACTTACCAAAAGTTTAGCCGCTTGTAATGTTATGTCAGTATAGCTAGTACAGCCGAAAGTTTGTCTGCCTTTAACCAGCTGCTCAAAACAACTTTTCTGCCTATTGTCTGCTGAATTGAGATGATAGCTGGATTGACACCAAGTTGTACTAGTTAGCAGAAACACCCTGTATAATTACACCACTAAATCATTTTTAGGGCCAAACTTTGCCAGGTATTGACTACCCAATACTGTTCGGTTCAGGCAAGAGACGCGATGAATCGCCGTCTCTACAATCTACCTACAGGCTACAGCCTGGGCCTTCAAGACCCTCTGCAAAACTGATTAATTCCAAGTACTCTGGATTTTCCACAAGCTGTTTAGCAGCTAGCAATCCGGCAATGCTCCAAGTTTGATAAATTCGGGCTTCTTTGCCAATTAAACGACCATTGTTGCCATCGTAGTATTCCGGGAATTTATCTCTAAATAAACGCCTTTCGGCAATAGCGATCGCTGCTTGAGCAAGTTCTGTTCGACCGGCTTTCAATGCCGCAGAGGTAAATAACCACAGTAAAACCGGCCAGTTACCGCCGTTGTGATAAGACCAAGCTCTGTTTTTAGAGTCACATCCTGTAACAATTCTCCACTCTAAACCATCCATTGCGGGAAAGCAAATTTTAACAGGCATATAGCCGATTAAGTCTTGCCAACATTGGGCGAATAAATTCATAATGCTTTGAGATTCTTTAACGCTAGCTAAGGAAGTTAAAATTGCCATCAGATTTCCTAGAGCAAAAAAGCGGAAATCTATCCGTCCCGGCCCCAGATTTCCCGCTAAATATCCTCCAGTTTCGGGCAACCACTCGGTCAACCAATTAGGAATTGATTCTGAATTGATGTTGAATTTATTAACAATTTCTTTACCAAATTCGTTATCTTTGTAACGATAGATTTCCCCCAATCGCTTTAGGTCTAGCCAATAATAGTTGCGGATATGATATTTCAAAGATCCCAATCGCCTATTGACTTTGCTAAGGTAGCTATCGCCATCCCCATCTGGTAAAAGCAATTCACTAGCAGCTCTCAAAGACGCGTAGAATAACACCTGAATTTCTAAAGGATGTTCGTAAACTCCCATCCGACGGTCAATCATAAACGCGCCATCGGGAACTAACATTGTTGGGTACATGGAAAACCGATGTACTAAGCAAAGATCCAAAATTAGTTTGATTCCGGCTTGAAAATCTGGCTGACGCGCTAGAGTTAAATCACCTGTAGCTTTTTCATAAGCTCGTAGCAGGAGAATCCACCACATACAAGAATCAACTGGGGGAACACGAGCGATCGCTTGCTCTCCAAAATCAGCGACCAAAAATTCCTCGTTCCCCTTAGAATGAACCTTGAAACTGGCAGGCATTAATCCTGCTCCCGGTTCAAAGCAATCTATCTGCTTTTCATGACTTTGTAATTTCAGTGTTTCTACTAAGAAGTTACGCACAATCTCTGCTTTGCCATGCATGAGAAACACCAAGGCAGAAGGGACAAAATCGCGAAGGAAGCACTGGTCATAATTGAGTGCATCTGACTCGGGGTCGTGGGCGGCTACAGTACCAATGGGTTTTCCTTGGTAATAAATTACAGAATTTTCCAATAATTCCCAGGCTTCTGCTTGCATCTGACTGTTCTTATCGATCGCGCTAATCATAGGCGTTGAATTCCACTAAGGAGTATGTATCGGCTTAATTGTGGAAAGTACGCCAGCCTAACCTCAAGCTGACCAAGATTCCCGAAAGTCAAGCATATACAGTCAAGTCGCTTCGCTCCAATTCAAAACTTGTACTGAGCTTGTCGAAGTATTCAAAATTATCAATTCAAAATTAAAGACAATTAGTGGGGGCAAGGAGTGTTTAATAGTTTCACGGGCGCAGAGATAAGCACTCCGGAGATTGACTGCAATTACTCGGTCAAAGTATGCTGTGGTAACTTCGTGGAATGGACTATACCTGATGTTCCACCTGTAATTAAAACATTCTTTCCTTTTAAGCCTATCATATTTCTTGCTTAAGCTGCTAAAGTTCAAAAATGAGGCTACAGATTCAAGAGATGGAAACTTATACCAATTCAATCTTGGGTAAAGATGCGATGAATCGCGTCTCTACAAATGGTCTATTTGTCGTATTCTTTTTTCAAATTGGTATTAACTTGAATCTGACACCTTTTAATTACAAATTGCTATTAATCTCTATCGCAAATTCGCTGGCACTTGTTCAGGGACTACCCAATAGTAAACAGTTTTACCCTCTACATTGAGAGTCTGCTGTGGTTTCCAATCACCCATATCGAAGGCGTGGGAAACAATGCGAGTCCCAGGTTTAAGTTCTTTCAACAGCTTGGGACGAAGTTTGGCATTGATCTCTGGCAGTAAATAAAGTGTAACTACTGTTGCTTGACTCAAATCAGTGTTGAACAAATCTTGTTGGACAAACTTGACGCGATCGCTTACTCCTGCCTTTTGGGCATTAGCATTAGCTTCTTTGATGCGATCGGGGTCAATATCTATACCGATGCCGCGCGTACCAAATTTTTGTGCCGCAGTATTGACAATTCTTCCATCACCACTACCAAGATCGTAAAGCACATCATTTTTACCCACTTTTGCCACTTGTAACATTGCATCTACCACTGGCTGTGGTGTAGGTACATAAGGAACATCTCCAGGACGTTCTTGGACTTGATCTGTGGGAGTTGTCGCCGCTGGTGTTTCGGTTTCGGTCTGACCTGTTAAAGTAGAAGGTTGTTGTGTTCCGGCTTCCAAATCTTGTTGTTGCGGCGTACACCCAGCAATTCCTAAACTGGTAATACTAACGCTTGTAACCAGTAAAAACAGAATTTTTTTGAAGTCCATGAATTTTCTCCTTTGTCAATAGTTATTGGGCATTGGGCATTGGGCATTGGGCATTGGTATTAATTATTCTCCTCTGCTCCTCTGCTCCTCTGCCCCCCTGCTCCCCTGCTCACTCGTCTCACGTCCTACGTTGACGGTAGTTATTCCAGAACAATAGGGGAATACCTGCTGCCACGACTAAAACACCTGCGATCGCTCCCACACCTGTATAAACCAAGCTTGAGTACAGCAAGTAAGCGCAGACGGCGCAAAATAGTAATGGAGTGAAAGGATAAAATGGCACACGGAAAGGGCGAACTATGTGGGGTTCGCGGGTGCGCAATACCAGCAGTGATACGCCGGAAAGCAAAAAGAAAAACCAAAATATCGGGGCAGTGTAATCCACCATTGTTTCAAAGCCTTTGCGGGTGAGCGTGCCTAAAAAAACCAGTGCTAAGGCGATCGCTGCTTGCAAGAATAAGGCATAGGTAGGACTGCTAGGACGTTGTTGCCAGCGTCCCATAAAACCAAATAGCGAAAAATCCTGTCCCAGTGCGTAATTGGTACGCGCTCCAGTAAAGATTGTGGCGTTGGTTGCTCCCAAAGTCGCGATCGCAATCAGCACACTGATAAACAAAGCTCCCGGTTCACCCCAAAGAGAGCGCATTAAATCTGCGGCTACTGCTTCTGACTGTGACATATTTGCTAATCCCAGTCCCCGTAGGTAAGCCAGATTGATTAGCAGATAAATGGTTGTAATGATACCAATACTCCACATTAGCGATCGCACAATATTACGTCGTCCATCTTGAATTTCTGCGGAGATGTAAGCCGCTTCATTCCAACCGCCATAAGATAGCAACACAAACACCATCGCTAGTCCCCAAGTTCCTGATGATGCAGATTCTACAGGAGTGGCAGAATTAGGAATGGCGGTAAGCCCAATAATAACTACCAACAACAAACCTAGAACTTTCGCAGCACTCAGTAAGTTTTGTGTCCACTTACCCTGTTGCAAACCGACGATGTTCAAAGCAGTTAAAAGTGCGATCGCTATGGCTGCATATATAGAAGACGAAAACGTGCCTAGCCGCCATATCTGAGAAACATAATCGCCAAAAACAAATGCCAAAAGAGCAATGGAACCAGTTTGAATCACTGTCATCCGCGCCCAAGCAAATAAAAAGGCGACTCTTTGCCCGAATGCACGTTTCAAATAATAGTAGACACCACCAACATCTGGATAGACAGTGGCCAACTCTGCATAGCACAGCGCTCCTACTAGAGATACCACACCACCCATTAGCCAAAAAAGCAGTACAGCAATATCGCTACCTGCTTGACTGGCCACTAGAGCCGGAGTTTCAAAAATCCCCGCTCCGATGACAATACCGACAATTAGAGCCACTGCGTCTGATAATGTCAGGGATGGTTTGGGTGTTGCTAGTTCAGTTGATGTTGTTTGATCGAGCAAATTGTAGTTTTTACGTCTACTCACATTATTTCCTTATAGTGTTGAGTTGGGACTTTTGGCTTTGTTTTACAGTCTTTGTTCAACAGAGGAATCATCTATATACTCCAGATTTGGGAACTCACGATTCAATAAGACCTTAAATCACTGTTGTACCTGTACTTCTATGGTTAACAACAAATGTGATGAGAATGTGACAGTCACCAGCGATACAGCAGATTTCAAATTATATTCATCTGGTAACATTAGATTAACTTCCCTGCGATGCTTACCACTGTAAGCATCGCTCTAAATTCTTTTGCCAGACAACAGCACTCTACAAATACAGTAGAAAATCTGAATTGGTAAAACTTCTTCCACTAGTGAGATTTATATTCATCTAAAGAATGATTGACTCATAGGGGGTAATCGTGCTGGTTTGATTAAAAAGCTGGTACTGCTATGCGTAATTTTTATCCTGCACACGTTTCATTGATTGAAAATTGATACTTTATTTACGCCCTGTTGTACTCAAGACAGCGATCGCTCCATAGTTTCGCTTAAGTAGGGATGCATATATGTGCGTTGTTAATTAATAAATAATGTATCGGCTTCTTAATCCCTAATTCTTTAGTATCTGCTACTGGGGAAAAGTAAAATGTCTATTATTTCACCTACTACCAAACCTAATACAGCTAGGACAGTTATAACCCAAAATGAATCTAGTTTATTGTAGCCAGAAAAGCGCATTTCTAAATCAGCTAAAAGCGTAGTGGCTAAGGGTATCATAAAGAGCCTTAATAATATTGACCAAGTTGCTACTAAAGCAATTGATATACTTAAAAACAAGATAACAACTAAAGTTTTCGAGCCAAACTCGATTAAACGCTCTAACCAAGAAAAACTTTTTCTTGCTACAGCTATAACCATAGCAACAACAAAAGCTCCTACTAACCAAATAATATGATTAGCAGCAAGATACCATCCCAAAAGAATGTAAGCCAATAAAAGGAATATTAAAGGCATTAAAGGAATCCTGTTAAAAAATTCCATATTTATACTGCCAAGGCTTAGAAAAATACCAAGTTAATCTCTTAATTCTATTCAAAAAATGTTACACCAATCACGATACCAAAGACTATCAGCATCAATGACGTAATTTGTTCACCTAAATAATAGCCTAGAGAATATAATCGTTAAAAACGGTTGTAATAATTGTATCTGGCTGACCCTTGTAACACCACTGATGTACTTAAATACTATAAAATAGCGATCGCTCTGTACAAGTTGCATAAGTCCCGATCTATTTACTCGCTTCTTGAGAAATATTATGCTCTAGTCCAAAAAATAGGACTTGGTGTCGCTCGACAAAACCTCGTTATGTCAGTGTTAACTAAGTAGTGTATGTAATATATTAATTTTTTTGTATTATAAATAACTTAAAAAAAGTTTATTAGCTCGTGATCTAGATCAGTGCTAAAAGCTCAAGATACTTCCCACAATAGATTGGGGCAAAGTCTAATTCTATAGCTAATTTGCATATCCCAAATTTGTCTGTATATTTAAACATTGGCATTAATTTTATGAGAGAAGTTATCCCAGAAGAAAAGACATATTTAGAGCTTTCCGAAGCTGGTGGAAGCTCTCACAAGTTTTATGAAGTGATAGTTCAAGATAACCAATTAACTATACGTTACGGTCGTATTGGCGACTGTGGGCAAACTCAAACAAAAGCTTATCCAACTTCTGAGAAAGCGAAAGCAGAGGCTAGTAAAAAAATTAAAGAAAAGCTCAAAAAAGGTTACGAGGTAGCTGTTATGGGTGTTCGCCAAAAGCGTCCTGTGACACGCCGCCAAGTCAGCAGCACTATTTCCAACGCAAAACAAGCTCCGATTATTTGGAAGTTTGCTTCATCTTCGGCTGCTTTTGGAATTTTCATTGATGCCAAACGTTGCTGGGTTGGGAATCAAGCAGGTCAAGTTTTTGCTTTAAATCATCAAGGTCAAGCGATCAATCGCTTTAAGCTTCCTGATGGTGTTAAATGTTTAGTTGCCGATGATATTTGGATTTATGCTGGTTGCGATGATGGTAATGTTTACGACCTGACAGGCAAGCTACCGCGTCTGAGCTATAAAATTGATGAAAATGTTGATATTTTTTGGTTAGATATCAAAGATGGATTGTTAGCCGTCTCTGATGCCAATGGTGGCGTAACGACAATCGATCATGATGATGAATCACAGTGGACTCGTCTAAGCCAAGGCGATTCCGGCTGGATGGTACGTTGTGACCAATCAGGGATTTATCACGGTCATAGCAAAGGCGTGACTATGTACGATCGCCTTGAAGGTCGGATGTTATGGCATCAAAAAACTCAAGGCAGCGTACTGTTTGGTTGGCAAGAAGCATCAACAGTCTATGCCGGAACAAGCGACCATAAAGTTTACTGCTTTAATAAAAATGGGGAAGTTGGCTCCGTTTTCAAATGTGATGCGTCAGTTTACTCTTGCGCTACCGCACTTAACGGCAAGTATGTGTTTGCTGGAGACAATAGTTCTTCCATTTACTGCTTTGATGAGCTAGGAGAGCGTCTTTGGAAGCTTTCTACAGGGTGTGGCTCGGCTTTATCTATGCAGTTTTTCAACAACTATATTTATATTGTTACAACAGATGGTTATTTGGCTTGCATTGATGCTAGTGAAACTGCGATTGGCTCTGCTCAAACAGGCACAGTTCCCGAAGCTGTAGTAATTAAAGCACCATTAGGTGAAGGAGTTGCACCCTCATCTGTTCTAGAGACTACTACAAATACAAGCTCTGGGGTTATTGTTGAATGCTTTCGAGAAGGAAGTAAATTGAGAGTTCGTGTTGTTTCTGATGGTTACAACCACAACTGGAAAGTTCAGTTTCCCAAGGATATTCGTATTGAAGGTGCGCGTTACCTTGTTCAAGAAATACGTGAATCAGCTAGTGGCGGATTCTACCGTGCTTATGGTGATATTCAAAAATTAGTTTAACTAGATAGAGCCTGAGCTTCAGCGCTACAACGCTCAATATTTGAGGCGATCGCAACATCTCTCAAAAAACACCGACACTAAAGCATTCAGTCCCAGGTTAAACCGTAAAGACTGCGATCGCCCTTGAGCAAATTGAAACTAAGAATGAAAAATAGCACAACGCCCCATGCTCAATTACAAAATTCCCAAAAAATGGTTAATTTTGATGACAGTGGCTTTGATATCTGCCTTGTCGCTGGCGATCGCTTCTTCTGCCTCAAGTATTTATTTATATGGCAGGAGTAATAATAATATCAAGGCAGATGCAGCAATTGTTTTAGGAGCGGCAGTTTGGAAAGAAGAACCATCTCCTGTTTTCAGAGAGCGAATTAACCACGCCATTAACTTATATAAAAATGGATTTGTTAAGACAATCATTTTTACTGGCGGAGTTGGGGAGAGTAATGAACCAGCTGAAGCTATAGTTGGGAAAAATTATGCGATCGCACACCAGGTAAAAGCTGCTGATATTCTCATTGAGACTCAATCTCGCACAACTCACCAGAACCTCAAAAATGCTTTGGAAGTAGCGAATGCTCACCAATTAACCAAGTTTCTTATTGTCAGCGATCCATTGCATATGAAGCGAGCCGTATTGATGGCACGAGGCTTAGGAATGGATGCACATTCGTCTCCCACACCTACTACCCGCTATCGCAGTTTTCGCAGTCAGATGGAGTTTTTGAGCCGAGAAACTTATTTTTACTTTGTCTACTTAGTGTTTAAAATATAGCCGTAGCGGACTGCAACTAAAAATGCCCAATATTAGAAAATAAAGCTGTAACCTTTTCCCTGTATAAATTAACTAACATTATCAACCTTTGTAATTAGATAGTTTCGAGGCGAAAATGCTTAAATGCTCTAGCTGCTTCAGGAATTAGCTCAATGTACCAATACCCATTCGTTTCATCTGCAAACCAATTAACTATTGCAAGTGCTGGTTGACCAAATTCATCATCTTTTACTCCAAAAAATTTGCAAAATTTTCCACCTAAATGACCAATTTGTCCCGGAGAATCACCATCATATTCAGCAGCTTCAGATAACTCCCAAGTACGTAATCTGCGATTATCTTTCATCAAGTAACAATGTTGATATAACTTATCCAAGATAGCTTTATGTCCTAGAGTTAATCCCTCATAAATTGAATGGAATGCCTCTAGATATTCTTCTTCGGAAAAAATACAACGTTCAGCATATTTAATCACTTTATTATTCCCCTTTCTATTTTCCAGAATACCAACATTGAGCAAAACAAAGCTTGATGCCAACGGCAATATTTACCATATCTCATGTTTGAGATTGTCAAATCGCAGCAAGAGGTTTATTATACCTTTGCTGCGATTTGAACCTTAATTGCGTGTAGCTTCCAGTAGGCGAGAAAAATAGAAGCGAGTCTTTGTCATTGCCCGTCGTTGCAAAGAAAAGCCATTGCTTTCTAAGATTTTCACCACATCAGCCTCACGATGTAAATAAGCACGAGTGGCTTTACTTGGCCCAGGAAAGAAACTGCCAATTTTCTTGAGTATACTCAGGGCGCAGGTCTTCGGCGCAAAACTGAGAATTATCCGCGACTGTGCCAAAGAACAGAGGTGAGATATCATCTCATCGGCTTTTTCTTGAGGGTAATGGATGAGAACATCTAGGCAAATAACGGTATGGTAGCTACCACTCAACGATTCTAAATCCTGCACCGCAAAAGTAGGATTTTCGTTATTTCCCAAAGTTTGCTTTGCTCTATCTCTGCCTTCTTCTACCATTTTTTCCGAAATATCGGTGGCATAGACTTTGGCACCATCGACTGCCAGGGGAATGCTGAGACTACCGACACCACACCCAGCATCACAGATTGATAGCTCTGGTAAATTGTTATCAGCCTTCAGCCAACCGAGAACTGTATCCACAGTTTGCTGGTGTCCATTGCGGATGTCTAATTGGACTTTGTTGACTTCGCCATCGCCGTAGATTCGCTTCCAACGGTCAAACCCTGTGGAATTGAAATATTCGCGAACAATCGTTTTGTCATCGGCTGCGTTCATAAACTTCGATTTTTAGGGGTTCCCAATGCTTAAAGTTATCATTGATAGGAACCTATAAGAGCGGTCTTCCAGATTTTTCTAGATGGCTTCATATAATATTACTATTATGGTTTTTTTGACATACCCTAAGACCCTGTGAATTTAGGGTGGTATTGGGTTAAAAAAGAAACATGAAAATCATCAAACCTATCACCAATTGGTTAGAAACCCGCGCCAGTGCCCCTGCATACGGCGGTTGGGTACTAACTGCAACGGCTATTTGTTTTTTTGGCGCAGGTATCAATACGATGGCTGGTTGGCTTTACGCCATTAGCGGCATTAGTTTTGCCCTTTTGGGTGTAGCAGCCATCTTACCGCCGCGATCGCTCACAGGTCTATCCATCACTCGCCGTCCCATGCAACCTGTGTCAGCAGGCGACGATCTAACGGTGGAATTAGAAATCTGCAATCAGACACAGCAGCCTGTAAGTTTATTGCAAGTTGAAGATATACTCCCCTTCGTCTTAGGGAAACCAGTACAAAAGGCAATCGAAACAATTCCTAGCCAAGGTAGTTACCGTTGGGTATATTACCACCCGACTGTGCGTCGGGGTGTTTATCGCTGGCACACAGTTGAACTTGGTTCTGGTGCGCCTTTGGGTTTGTTTTGGTGTCGCCGTCAGCGTGATTGTGCTGCGACAGCGATCGTTTATCCCACAGTGTTACCCTTGGCTACCTGTCCCCTAATAGATGAAATGGGACAAGAAGAGAGCAAAAGGGGCGATCCTCGTGGTAAACCCTTGCAAACAGCGACAACGGGGCTGGTGCGATCGCTCCGTCCCTACCGTCTAGGAGATCCTACTCGCTTGATTCACTGGCGGACTAGTGCCCGTTATGGCGAATTAAGGGTGCGGGAGTTAGAAATGGTGACAGGTGGACAAGAAATAGTGATTGCCCTTGACAGTACTAGCAATTGGGAAGAAGAAAACTTTGAACAAGCAGTAATTGCCGCAGCATCTTTGTACTTTTATGCACAGCTACAAGAATTACAGGTGCAACTGTGGACAGCATCAACAAATTTAATCAAAGGCGATCGCTTTGTTCTAGAAACCTTAGCAGCAACCACAGCCTTAGAAGATGCCAGTTCAGTTGTTCCTAAAAGCTATCCTTTGATTTGGCTGACTCAAAACCCCCTGAGCCTTGCTACTCTTCCTCAAGGTAGTCGCTGGGTTTTATGGCCAAATATTTCCTCACCAGCAGAACCAGAGGTAATTAGTTGGGAACACCCTGGTATAGTTTTGCAAAGCGATCGCCCACTGCAACCCCAGCTACAAAAAACATTACATTCATAAATCAATTCAAATTTTATAATTTCAAAGACCGCTGACAAGTTCAACTTCTGCGATTTCTGAGATTTTCTCCGATCCCAGGACACCGGATATATCAGCCTTTGAGCAAATGTCAAACAATTTGAGGGGAAAAGGTTGGGGAAATACACCCAGTAATCCCCACATGAGGCTGAGGTACAATGCAAAGAAATATTTAAATTATGAACGACATGATCGCATCAGAACATAACACAAAATCCAGCGATAAAAGCCTAGAGGCAATGCGGCATTTTTCCGAACAATACGCCAAGCGTACTGGAACATACTTCTGTTCTGAACCTTCTGTCACCGCAGTTGTGATTGAAGGATTAGCCAAACATAAAGACGACCTGGGTGCGCCTTTATGTCCTTGTCGCCATTACGAAGATAAAGAAGCTGAGATTCACGCCACATATTGGAACTGTCCTTGTGTGCCAATGAGAGAACGCAAAGAGTGCCATTGCATGTTGTTCCTCACCTCTGACAATGAGTTTGCTGGAGATAAACAAGAAATCTCTCTGGAAACAATCAAAGAAGTACGAGACAGCATGGGATGAGCGAAATCATCCCCCAAGAGTTTTGGCAAGGCGTAGAACAGTTCAATTCTGGACAGTTCTACGCTTGTCATGACACTTTAGAGGCTTTGTGGATTGAAGCTGGCGAACCGGAAAAAAGCTTTTATCAAGGAATTCTCCAAATTGCTGTGGCACTGTATCATTTGGAAAATCGGAACTGGCGAGGTGCTGTAATTCTATTGGGAGAAGGCAGCAATCGCCTACGCCGTTACCCATCTAGTTACAGCGGCATTGACGTAGATGAGCTATTGAGCGAGAGCGCAGTGTTGTTGACGACATTACAGCAAATAGGGCCAGACTTGATTGCTGCTGGCAATCTGGGCGAAAATCAAGTCTTATCTTTGCCTAAAATTGTGCTAACGACTGATTAGACATAGGAGTGAAATTAATTATGCGTTACCTGAAATCCTTGGTAGGCAAAATTCATCTAGCCGAGGGCTTCCCGTACTACTACGTGGAAGCAAGCTACGCATAGCGTCTTTGTTAAAAAAAGAGTATTGTGTCTACGTCATTTTCATTCAGATGTCAATTACCTGAAACCTTGAGGTTGGGGGTAGCGTCACTATTTCAGCCAGTAGTTATCAGAAATCACTCCAGATTGTATATTTCATAATCTGGATAAAGTACTTGAGATAATTAGAATGCAAGCTGAAATCCTAAATCCCCAATTGCTATGATGCCCTGCTATCAATTGCCCTTATCCCAGATACGTCGCTTTGGATTAGCTTTAATGCTGCCAGCTACACTTTTGGGCGCTTTTCCCTTCCCTACCCAAGTGCAAACCGCTACTGCACAAACATCTCAGGCAAATCGCCCCCTAACTATCCGCGCTGATGTACAAGAATATGACGCGAAAAATCAAGTAATCACCGCTCGCGGTAATGTGCAAATGTTGTATCCGGCTCGCCAACTTCAGGCAACATCTGCCCAAGCACAGTATTTTAGTAAAGAACGCCGAATTGATTTCAGTGGCAACGTCTATATTTTGCAACAGGGCGGTAACAGTATCCGAGCAGAGAAAGTAACCTATTTAATTGATGAAGGGCGATTTGTTGCTTTACCCCAATCCAACCGTCAGGTAGAGTCCATCTACATGGTGCAAGAATCAGATAATAATGGACAAACTGCGACACCTGCCCCAAAAACACCACCTTTGAAGCCTTCTAATTAGCATTTACCACCAAGAAAGGGTGCTTCCAGCGTGAAAATTGTTTTAGAAAATATTCATAAATCTTACGGCAAGCGAGTAATTGTCAATCGTGTCAATCTTTCTGTTGCTCAGGGGGAAATCGTTGGTTTACTAGGCCCCAATGGGGCTGGTAAAACGACGACTTTTTACATTGCCACAGGTTTAGAAAAACCCAATCAAGGAAAAGTTTGGCTGGGTAATGTAGACGTGACGGGAATGCCAATGCATCAAAGGGCACGACTGGGTATTGGTTATCTAGCACAAGAAGCCAGTGTTTTTCGCCAACTCTCGGTAGAGGATAATATTCTGTTAGTGCTAGAGCAAACTCATGTGCCACGATGGGAATGGGCAAGGCGACTCAGAACTTTACTGCGGGAGTTTCGGTTGGAAAAATTAGCTAGGAGTAAAGGAATTCAACTTTCTGGTGGTGAGCGACGGCGGACGGAATTAGCAAGGTCTTTAGCTGCTGGACAAGAAGGGCCAAAATTTTTACTTTTGGATGAACCATTTGCCGGAGTCGATCCGATCGCAGTCTCAGAAATTCAGCAAATCGTAGCACAACTGCGCGATCGCGGCATGGGTATCTTAATTACAGATCATAATGTCCGTGAAACCCTAGCCATAACCGATCGCGCCTATATCATGCGTGAGGGACAAATTCTTGCTTTTGGCGCTGCTGACGAACTCTACAGCAATCCCCTCGTGCGGCAATATTATTTGGGGGATAATTTTCAAGTCTAAATTAACAATTATTTAGTTAATAATCTCCCAGGATATTTTGATTTTTGATTTTTCAGCATGAATTTATTAGTTTATTTTTAGCTATTAAGTATTTAATTTTGATCTTAAATACACTAGAGATGTTTTGCTTTGCCAGGGTTGCCAATATCTAAATTTTAAAATTGCTTATGATATCAAAGAAGCTCACGTATTTTAATAGTCTCTATTCGCTGCTGCCTTTTACGATCATGGATCGCTATCTTGCCAGCGAATTGTTAGCGCCGTTTTTCTTTGGTGTCGGAGCTTTTTCATCAATTGGCGTCACCATTGATGCTGTATTCGATCTCGTTAGAAAAATTGTCGAATCTGGGCTACCTATAGACATTGCTATTCAAGTTTTTTTGTTAAAATTTCCCAACTTTATCGTTTTAGCCTTCCCCATGTCTACGCTGCTGGCTACTTTGATGACCTACAGTCGTCTTTCTAGCGAGAGCGAACTAATTGCCTTGCGTGGTTGTGGTGTCAGTGTCTATCGCATGGTGCTAACTGCTGTGATGTTAAGTCTTGTAGTCACAGGAATGACATTTGTGTTTAACGAAGAAATTGCACCAGCAGCAAATTATCAAGCGGCGATGACTCTGGATAAAGCGCTTAAATCAGACAAGCCCACTTTTAAACAACAAAATATTTTCTATCCTGAATACCAGGATGTTGTCCAGCCAGATGGCTCTAAAAATCGGATATTGACACGCTTATTTTACGCCGACCAATTTGATGGTAAGCGAATGAAAGGGTTGACAATTATAGATCGCTCAACCAAAAATCTGAATCAAATTGTCGTATCAGAATCGGCTCAGTGGAATCCTTCTCAAAATGTCTGGGATTTTTACAACGGCACAATCTATTTTGTCGCAGCCGATCGCTCTTATCGTAACATCGTCAGATTTGAACAGCAACAACTGCAACTACCGCGCACGCCATTAAGTCTAGCAGAAAAAAGCCGCGATTATGGTGAAATGAATATTGCCGAAGCACTACAGCAACTAGAAGTGGAAAATCTTGGTGGCGATCGCCAAAAAATTCGTAAACTTGAAGTGCGGATTCAACAAAAAATCTCTTTGCCCTTTGTATGCGTGGTTTTTGGTTTGGTAGGTGCAGCGATGGGAAGCATACCCCAGCGAACGGGGAGAGGTACCAGCTTTGGGATTAGTGTCATAGTTATATTTTCGTACTACTTAATATTCTTTGTTAGTGGGGCGATGGCACAAGCAGGTGTCCTTTCTCCGTTTATGGGGGCTTGGTTGCCCAACTTTCTTTTTTTGGGAATAGGTTTATTCTTATTGATGCGAGTTGCGAGAAGGTAATACCAATTCAAAATTCAAAATTCAAAATTCAAAATTCAAAATTAGGAAAGCTAAACAGAACAAAGGTATGTTCGTATGTATCTGTCGCATTTTTTTTTAAATTGGTATGAATTGAGGAGGATGCGGAAGTAGACAAACAATTATTAAACATCTGGTGAAATTAAATATGCGTTATCCATAACCCTTGTAGAAACATAGCAGTGCTACATTTCTATATTCCTTTTTCACCAGATGTCTATTATTCTCCTTCATCCCCACACTTCAATTACGGATGATAATTTCGACATTCTGGTGCATTGGGGTTTTCCTTGCAGTATTCTTCAAAAGAAACTTTCGCTGATATCATACCCTCAGCTTTTTGATGAGCTGCTTCTGCCTGAAGTTCTTCTACCTCATCCCAGGCAGCTGCACAGGCTTTAGAATAAGCACTTTGTTCGGTGCAAATAGCACGAGCTTGCTCAATTGCTTTTTGAATTCTCTCCTCCAGCAGTAGCGCTTTTGGTGCTTCCACAAAGTCGCTTTTAGTCAAAATGTCGGTAATCGAGATGATCCCCAACAGCTTGCCTTGAATCACAGGTGCGCGATGAATACCAGTATTAGCGAATAACCGCGCTACATATTCCACACCCAAATCAGGATTGACCACGATGCAGGGCTTGCTCATAATTTCATAAACCCGCACTTGCTTTGGATCTTTCCCGTAGGCTGTTATTTTATAAACAATATCTGTTTCTGTGACAATACCATAAGCATCATTGTCATAGCGACGATCCACAACCAGCGCCCGCAATCCTTTATCCTTCATCAGCCCCACCGCTTCAGCAACAGTTGCCGAACCGCGAATGGTAACTACGTCTTTGGTCATGATATCTTCAGCTTTCATCATTGTTGTAGTCTCCTGGTTAATAGTCCGGTGCAGCACTGCGCCCTCATGGACGTATCGAAGCGTTGCAGCGCAAAGTTTGCTCTAACTAGAAAGTAAAAAAAGTGGAACTTTTGCCCAGCTACAACAATAAATTAGACCAGTTGTCAACTTATGATGTTATCCAATGTAACCAATGCCCAAAAACCAAGCATGAATTGTGATAACATTCTGCGGATCAACAAATATTTATTTTTTAATTGCCGAAAATCGCCGCATTTTCCAGAAATAGCTAGAAATCAAATTGGTAATAATATGAGCAACAATCGGCACTAACAAGTTGCCCGTGAGCAGAGCGCTATATGCCAATATCATCCCGACAATTGTTGCCCAAATTACATAAGGCCATTGTTGGGAACCGCTAAAATGCAAGATGCCAAAGCAAAGACTGGATACAATTACAGCTGTCAGATCGGAGCCTAACGCTGGTAGTATCACACCTCTAAATAACAATTCTTCACTCAATCCGGGTAGCAACCCCAGCCAAATTAAATCTGGTAAAGCTAAAGGCTTCAGTACGATTTCTAGGTAATAATCTGCACTCTTACGATAGGCAGTCCATAGACGGTAAGTTAAGCCACTTAACGCGGTGAGTACAAACCCCAACCCTACACCTAATAGCGCTTCTCTTGGATTCAAGTCCCAAGAAAATAGCGAAAAGTTGCCAAAGTATAACGAAAGTTTAGCGACTATCAACAAAATGATTGCAGTCGCTCCCATCGCCCCAAGTACTTGGATGCGCGTTAGGTATGGAATTTCTGGCTCTTGCTTTTGTTGTTCAATCACAGGTTTTTAAAGGGAGAGGGGGCATTGGGCATTGGGCATTGGGTATTGGGAATTGGGAATTGGGCATTGGGCATTGGGCATTGGGCATAACTCCAAACTCCAAACTCCTAACTCCAAACTCCTAACTCCTAACTTTTAATTACTGACTGCAAAGGTAATAATTTGGGACGGAGAGCGGAGGGATTGATGCCTGCTTTATGTGCTACTAATACACCTACTGCTTCTAAATATGAGTTTACCTGTATAGATTTGATCCCCAACGGTTGGGGAGGAACTTTTATTAGAGTTTTATTTTCTTCTACTGTAATTATTTGGCATCGTTTTTGGCTTAAGCTCAGTAAGGCACTGCTACCACAGGCAGTTGCAGGTGCGATCGCAGCATCCACTTCATCTGCCCAAATATCTCCTTGCTGTGATGCGATCGCTCTCTCTATTATAAATTGTGGGGCACGACTTAATCCTACAAGCACGCAAGGCAAAAAGGTATAACCCAATTCTTCGGCGGCGGAACGGGGAGATAAATCTGGTTGCGGAGGTTCGCTTAAAAGGGCGGGTGAATGGGCACAAGGAATTTGAAAGGTTCGCACTAGCAAATGGCTAATTACGGCTTCTGCACCCGCTAAAGAATCTACCCCTTCACCTTGACGATATTTCTGTACTGCTTCTGAGTCCATATCATCCGGGAAACGGGCGACAACTGCGATCGCTTCTGCCCCCGCTTTTTTTATTAATATCTCGGCTGCTCGTAACAAGCTATCTGGGTTGCCAATTGTTCCCCAACTAGCCCCCGATGCTGTAGTCCGTAATTCTACATTTAATGGCGCATCCGTAATTACATAATCTGTTAAGGTTAATCCCAGAGTTGCTCTGACTGCATCGGCGGCTTGTATATGTCGTAGTCGTAACTCTGGCTCAATGCCTTGGTCTAAAAGCAAACCTACTTTGTTGCTGCGGACTGGACGCAACCCCCAGCATCCAGAGGCGAATTTGTCAAGTCCGTAACCTTCAACATAAAAAGCATTGGGGAGATTCCAATACAAACTTGCGCCATTGAGGACATTGGGGTGAGTAATTAGGCGATCGCAAACCTGTGCTATAACTCTGGCAACAGGCAAAGCATCTCCTGCATAACCCCCAATGGCAGCCCCAACGCCAGTTGGTACAATTAAGATAGCGGTGTACATATTGAGTGATGAGTGATGAGTGATGAGTAATGAGTTTATAAATCAAAAGCCATCAAATCCTAACTCCGAACTCCTAACTCTTGGAAAGACTTGGGTTAATCGCGTCTCAACTCCCAACTCCTAACTCCTAACTCTCAACTGTCGTAACAACGGCTTCAACTGTAGCTTTTTGTTCGTCAACGTCCACAGAAGTAACTGCCCAACGCAGAGGTTCGCCTTGTCTCTTTAACTCTGTTTCAATTACTTCTAGTAACTCTGCGGGAGTTTCTTGTAAATCAATTTCTGCGGTAATAAAATGAGTCGTCATTTTGGTAATTCCTGTTAATTTCTAGTTTCTAGAATAGCTGATTTTATCTGCAATTAAATACTTGCGTAATTTATCAGGTTTGGTAATCTCCGCAAACAGTTATTCAGTTATGAATAATCATCCGATATACTGATAACTGTTCGCTGATTATTTGCCTTTGCCAAATTGTAATTGATAAACTATGTCTTCCTTTTCCGTCTGAATTTTCAAATCAGAAAGGGGTTTGGCAACACAAAGCAATACGTAACCTTGCTTTTGCAAATCTGGACTAACGCCCATACCATCAGTTTGATCCACAGTTCCTTCGCTTATTTGACCGGCGCAAGTTGTGCAGACACCTGCATTGCAAGAACTCGGCAGTTCCAAACCAGCAGCATCGGCAACTGATAAGATCGTCTCATTTTCAGGAACTTGCAAGGTATGAATTTTGCCTTGGTGATCAATTTCTACGGTGTAAGTTTTGGGCATATACAAAAGAAGGTCATGCTACGGACAAATTTATTAGTTTATCTGAATTAGTTAAAAATATCCAGATGTTACTATAAAAGTTTAGGTAAAAGATTGATAATTATAGCAACTAATTCTGAATAAGTTATAGATTAGTAACATTATTGACTACACAATACCCAAATAAATTAGTTAAATTTGCTTATTATAAATATGCGCGTAGGCGTAGCCCGCCCTAGGCATCGCGTTTGATTAGAGACTGTATCTGTAAGTCTGCCTTTTGGCATTGGTTCGATGTCTTGGAAAGTTGACACCACACAAAAGAAGGCGGCTTGGTCGCTTTATGTGGAATTGGTGACGCGCATTGCTGTAAAACCTTTGGAAGTTGACCAGGGTTTGGTACGAGAAGCGATGAACTCTCTTTATAGTTTATTTGGCACTACCCGCGAAGTTCTCAAAGCTGCCGGGCCGGATGTGGGTGCTTCTCGTGATTCAGTGGGGGGAATTGCGATCGCTGTAAATCAACAATACACACTCTGCACAATGTTACAGCATTAAGGCTTAAGGTTACAGCATTAAGGCTTAAGGTTACAGCATTAAGGCTTAAGGTTACAGCATTAAGGCTTAAGGTTACAACATTAAGGCTTAAGGTTACAACATTAAGGCTTAAGGTTACAGCATTAAGGCTTAAGGTTACAGCGATCGCAGTTGACATAGAAGACAGACCATTTGTAGGGTTACAGCAATGCTGTGCCCTATTGTCATGTTGCTCAAACATAATATTATTTTGCTGAAAATCACCCTTTGATGATTAAATTCCGAGAAATCACGGACATAAAGAAAAACTTTTACTAAAAAAATGCGCTTTTTGCTGAACCAAAATCCAGGTTAATTGAGACAAAATAGCTTTGTAAAGCTTTTAAAAGTGTAAATTTATGGCTAGAAAAAAACGTAGTTCCCGGATTTTAGAAAAAGCTGAATTTAGAGTTGCCGGACTGAAAGCTATCGATCCACAGATCAATTTTGATAATACTTACAACTTGCAAAACCTGACTCAGTTAATAGACAATTTTCACAATATGCTTGATGATTATAACGCTGCTATAGCTATGATTGACTCTTCTAGAAATAAGCTGGATGACATGGAAAAAACCTTAAGTCAGGTTTCAGACAAAATGCTGACGTGGGTTGGTTGCAAGTACGGCAAAAACAGCAACGAATATGAACTTGCAGGTGGCGTTAGAGACAGCGAACGTATCCGTAAAAGCCGATTGACACGCTTGAAATCTAACACAGATAAAACATCAGATGAAAATGCAATAACCACCTAGTATCGCTACGCAAAAGTCAAAAGTCAAAAGGCTTGTAGAATCTGCTTTTAACTTTTTTAGAATGGTATCTGTAAAAATACAAGGTGGCCAGATTCCCGACTTCTTTGAGAAGTCGGGAATTTATTTCATCACGAATGATTCAGAACTGCTATATAATAACACTTTATATTAACCCAAAACTTCCGAAATCTTAAAATTGAATGACCAGGTTTATACATGATAAATTTGCCAAAGATTATCTAGAAGAATTATTAAAAGATTACGGAGAAGTCAAAGCATCAGAAAAAGTCTCAGGAGAGATTAAAGAAATAGATGTTTTATTCACTCCTGCCAAACAGCAAAGCTCTAATATACAAATACTGGGAATGCTTGGAAGATTTGCTGAAAATCCTGCAATTATAGAACCATACCGCAATCCAGCTTCTACCGATGAAATCTGCGACTGTATTCTCAAATTATTAGAAATAAAGGCTCTGCTGCGACGAGAAGCTAAAACTAATAAAATCAAACTTCAGGACTCCGAAATTCCCAAATTGTGGGTTCTTACACCTACCATATCTGAAACTAGATTGTCTAGCTTTGGAACTATACAAAAAACAGGTTGGTTATCAGGAGTACATTTTCTGCCAGATGCCTTGCGAACAGCAATTGTAGCAATACACCAACTACCCCAAACACCAGAGACATTATGGTTGAGGCTTTTAGGTAGGGGAAGTGTGCAATCACAAGCGATTATCGAGTTGCAAGCGTTACCATTAGATCATCCATACCAGAAAGCAACTCTCGAATTAGTTTACAACTTGCGCGAAAACTTGAGAGTAAACCAAGAATTAGAAGCAGATGATAGGGAGTTAATTATGCGGCTAGAACCACTTTATCAAAGAGACAGAGAACAAGCCAAAGAAGAGGGAAGGCAAGAAGGAAGGCAAGAGGGAAGGCAAGACTTAATACTGCGTCTACTAAATCGCCGTATTGGTGAAATTGATGCATCATTAATCGTGCAAATTAAAGGCTTATCCATTGAACAATTAGAAAATTTAGGAGAGGCATTGCTAGATTTTTCTAGTGTTGCTGATTTAGAAACTTGGTTAAACCAACAATCAATCTAATTCATTTTGATTGATAAAGAGTTAATTATGCGACTAGAACCACTTTACCAAAGAGACAGAGAACAAGCCAAAGAAGAGGGAAGACAAGAAGGAAGGCAAGACTTAATACTGCGTCTATTAGATCGCTGTATTGGTGAAATTGAGGCATCATTAATCGGGCAAATTAAAGGTTTATCCATTGAACAATTAGAGAATTTAGGAGAAGCATTACTAGATTTTTCTAGTGTTGCTGATTTAGAAACTTGGTTAAACCAACAATCAATCTAATTTATTATTGCTACACCTGGCGACTAGAAGTCGCGGCTATACAAACGAAACCCACCTCTGTGGGTTAAAAATTCTTGATTTACTCTTAGTCCACGGAGATGGACGAAAGTTTGTGTAGTAGCGAATTTTATTGCCTTATATTTTCCAAAATTTCAGTATAAAAAAGTTGCTAATAACCAATTACCAGTAAGGCTTTCATCATAAAAATAAGCTAAACTCTTATAGCCAAGTCTTGCCTAAAAATATTTCATAATTGAAGGGAGAACATCCCAATGGAGAACATAAAAATGCTAGAACAATATCGTAAACACGTTGCCGAAAGAGCAGCACTCGGTATTCCCCCTTTACCATTGGATGCGAAGCAAACCTCAGAATTATGTGAATTACTGAAAAATCCGCCCAAGGGTCAAGAGGAGGTATTATTACATTTATTGAGCGATCGCGTTTCTCCTGGTGTCGATCCAGCAGCTTATGTCAAAGCTGGATTTCTCACTGCGATCGCTAAAAAGGAAATCACTAGTCCCTTGGTTTCGCGCATAGAAGCAGTGCAATTGCTGGGGACGATGGTAGGTGGTTACAATGTGCAATCTTTAATCGATTTGCTGCAATGGCCCACCGTATCCCTCTCCGACTCTTCCGAAACGCCTCTGGTAATGGGTGGACAAGGGAAGGAACCCATCGCCGCCTACGCCGCCAACGCTTTAAGCAAAATCCTCTTGGTGTATGATGCCTTCCACGATGTTTTAGAGTTGTCTAAAACCAATCCTTTCGCCAAACGGGTGATTGATTCTTGGGCGGAAGCTGAATGGTTTACCAGTCGCCCCACAGTTCCAGAAGCGATTACTGTCACCGTTTTTAAAGTTCCTGGCGAAACCAACACCGACGACTTATCCCCCGCCCAAAGCGCCACAACTCGCCCAGATATTCCCTTACACGCCTTAGTGATGCTAGAGTCACGGCAACCGGGAAGCTTAGCAACCATTGCCGAATTGAAGAAAAAAGGGCATCCTGTAGCTTACGTGGGAGATGTAGTTGGTACAGGTTCCTCGCGTAAATCTGCCATCAACTCAGTATTGTGGCACATGGGAAATGATATACCTTTTGTGCCAAACAAACGCGCTGGGGGTTATGTTTTAGGTGGTGCGATCGCGCCAATTTTCTTTAACACAGCAGAAGATGCCGGTGCTTTGCCTATTCAGTGCGATGTCACCAAACTCGAAACCGGCATGGTAATTACCATCCATCCCTACAAAGGCGAAATCACCAACGAAACAGGCGAAGTCATTTCCACCTTTGCCCTCAAACCTGACACTATCCTCGATGAAGTCCGCGCAGGTGGACGTATCCCCCTACTTATTGGACGTACCCTCACCGATAAAACTCGTCTTGCACTTGGTTTAGAACACAGCACAGTTTTCACCCGTCCCCAGCAAGCTTTTGATACAGGCAAAGGCTACAGCCTAGCACAGAAAATGGTAGGTAAAGCTTGCGGATTACCTGGTGTGCGTCCCGGCACATCCTGCGAACCCATCATTACTACCGTTGGTTCTCAAGATACCACAGGCCCCATGACCCGCGACGAATTAAAAGAACTCGCCTGTCTTGGTTTCAGTGCAGACTTAGTGATACAAAGTTTCTGCCACACAGCAGCTTATCCCAAACCAGTAGACATCCAAACCCATCACGAACTCCCCGATTTCTTTGCTTCTCGTGGCGGAGTCGCCCTGCGTCCCGGTGATGGTATCATCCACTCTTGGTTAAACCGAATGCTGTTACCCGACACCGTGGGAACTGGCGGCGACTCTCACACCCGCTTCCCCTTGGGTATTTCCTTCCCCGCCGGTTCTGGATTGGTGGCGTTTGCAGCCGCCTTGGGTGTCATGCCTTTAGATATGCCAGAGTCAGTTTTGGTAAGATTCAAAGGTGAATTGCAACCAGGTGTCACCCTGCGCGATGTCGTGAATGCCATTCCTTACGTAGCAATTCAAAAAGGTTTGCTGACAGTAGAGAAACAGAATAAGAAAAACGTCTTTTCCGGGCGAATTTTAGAAATTGAAGGTTTGCCAGATTTAAAAGTTGAACAAGCCTTTGAACTCACCGATGCTAGTGCCGAACGTTCTTGTGCCGGATGCACAATTAAACTGAGTGTAGAGACAATTTCTGAATATCTGCGTTCTAACGTAGCGTTGCTGAAAAATATGATAGCACGGGGCTATCAAGATGCGCGTACCATGCTGCGCCGTGTGGCAAAAATGGAAGAATGGTTAGCAAATCCCGTGTTATTAGAAGGCGATGCTGATGCGGAGTATGCCGAAATAATTGAAATTGATTTGAACGAAATCAAAGAACCAATTGTTGCTGCTCCCAATGATCCCGATAATGTTAAGTTATTATCAGAAGTTGCTAACGATCCAGTGCAAGAAGTATTCGTCGGTTCTTGTATGACGAATATCGGTCATTATCGGGCAACAGCGAAAGTTTTGGAAGGCGCAGGTGAAGTAAAAACTCGCTTGTGGATAGCACCACCAACCCGCATGGATGAACACCAATTAAAAGAAGAAGGTGTATACAGCGTTTTTGGGGCTGCGGGTGCTAGAACAGAAATGCCAGGATGCAGTTTATGCATGGGCAATCAGGCGCGAGTTGCTGATGGCACAACAGTATTTTCTACCTCTACCCGCAACTTCAATAATCGCATGGGTAAAGATGCGCGAGTATATCTTGGTTCAGCAGAATTAGCCGCAGTTTGTGCGCTGCTGGGACGGCTACCGACACTGCAGGAATACTTGGATATTGTGGCGAGTAGAATTGAGCCTTTTGCCGATAATTTGTATCGGTATTTGAACTTCGATCAAATCGTCGGTTTTGAGGATGAAGGGCGCGTGATTTCTAAAGAGGAGCAGGCGTTGTTAGTTTAGTATAGTTTAATTAGGTGGGTGTTATTTATGCCCACCTAATTTTTAGCGTTTCCAAGAGGAATGTGAATGACTAGTCCATCTTTTATAAATGAACAAAATCTTTACGAGCAAGATTTTTACTTATGGACACAAACAATTGCCCAGCAGTTAAAAGAAAATAATTTTAATGAAATAGATATACCTAATCTAATTGAAGAAATTGAAAGCATGGGTAGGAGCGAAAAACGCGAGTTAAAAAATAGATTAATTGTACTATTGATGCACTTATTGAAATGGCAATATCAACCAGAAAAGCGTAGTGAAAGTTGGCGCAGTACCATTTCTGAACAACGTATCTGCATTGAAACATTATTAGAAGATAGTCCGAGTTTGCAACCTCTACTTGCAGAAGTATTTGAAGATTGTTATCAAAAAGCTTGTCTCAAAGCATCTGATGAAACAGGGATTAAATTAAATTTCTTTCCTAAAGAATCTCCTTTTACATTAGAAGAAACTTTAAAAAATAATTAAATTTTTATCGCCGACTTCTTTATACCATTTATTTGTGAGGCTGCGCCAAATTTTCTTTCTTCCTTTGTGTCCTCTGCGCCCTTTGCGGTTCGTTCCTTATATAATTTGGCGCATCTTTATACAAAATTGGTATTAGTTCATTTTTTTACTTGTTAACCTCAAAAATTGTGTTATAGTTTACATAACTATTTTAAGTATTAAAGTTAATTTTCAAAAAGTTTTTCTGGATTGTTCAATAACTCCAGACAAGAAAAGATAGGAGAATTAGCCTTATATTAAAGGTTAAGTAATATTGAGTTGAAGTTGTGCTAATGACAAATGATTTCTATACATTTCACTATCCACCAGAATTTTTGAAGCTTCTTATTGAGACAATCCCATTATTATGTCCCTCAAAGAAAGATGTATTACTATTTTTTATAGGTGCTGGTGTTGACTCTAGTTTAATTGACGATCTTACTATAGTTGTCAACACCAAGCGTGATAGTATCTCCAAATATGAAATAGTCCGAACTGTATTGACTCGATTGAATGAAAAAGCAGATGCAGCTTTACGAGAAAGACGAGAAATCGTAAAACGAGTTGTTGAGTTTGAGACTTTCTCTACGTGTTGGGAACAAGATCAATGGAAAGCGAGAGGTCTCGTATCAGAAGTCAGGCGAGTTGTTAACGTTAAAGATTCTTTTACAAAAATACAGCAAGAACGAGACGAGGAAAAGAAAAAGCGTTTAGTAGAATATCAAGCTAAACTAGATGTAATTAAACAAAAACAGAAAGAGTTAGCTACCATCAAAGCAGACTTATTTGCTTTATTCCGCGAATCAGATCCTTACAAGCGAGGGAAAGCATTAGAAGGTGTTCTTAATCGTTTATTCCAAGCTAGTGGAATCCTGCTTAGAGAGGCATTTACATTAACAGGAACTGAAGCTGAAGGCATTATTGAACAGATTGATGGTGTAGCCGAAATTGACGGTGAATTGTACCTTGTTGAAATGAAGTGGTGGAAAACACCTTTAGGGCCTGGTGAAGTTTCACCTCACCTAGTACGAGTTTTTGGTAGAGGTAATGCGCGTGGTATTTTTATCTCAAATTCCGAGTATACTGACGCTGCTATTA
Organism: Nostoc sp. DedSLP04; assembly: GCF_034530775.1. Lineage (NCBI taxonomy): Bacteria > Bacillati > Cyanobacteriota > Cyanophyceae > Nostocales > Nostocaceae > Nostoc > Nostoc sp. DedSLP04. Next base: position 44,149 of record NZ_JAVRCL010000055.1, read on the forward strand.
TTACCTGTAAAGAGGCACTTAGCAAAGCTGTTGTAATTCTATGCCAACTAGAAGAAATTGTCTTACTTTTAGAGCAAGAATCTGATTTCAAAAAATTTCTCAAGGATAAAATTAGTGCTGCAATCATTGATAAAAAGCCATTATACAAGCCGTTGAGCTTTTAATATGATATCCGGCAAATTATCCATAATATAGGAGTTATTAAAATGCTTGAACTTCACAAAAGCTATGTTATTGATGACAATCAACAACCTATTGCCGTACAAATTCCTATCGCTGAATTTGAAAAAATTGAAGAAATTCTTGAAGATTATGGGTTAGCAAAACTCATTGAGGAAGTAGAGGAAGAAAAACCACTATCAAAAGATGAAGCACTACAATATTATCAATCACTAAAAGAAGAAAATGTGGCAAGTTGAATATACCAAAAGGTTCTTGAAAGAACTTGCTGCTTTACCAGTTGAGATTCAAAGCCGCATAGAACCTATTGTCTTTCAAGAACTTGAATCAGAGAATTCCTTTGAATTAGGATATCTTGAAAAGCTGAAAGGCTATAGTGATAAATATAAGATTCGAGTTGGTGATTATCGTATTGGCATTACTCTTGATCGAGCAACAAAAACATTAATTTGCCAACGAGTTGCTCACCGCAAAGACATCTACAGAATTTTTCCTTGAAGCACTGTAAAACTTGTTATCACTACTGTATATATACCCTAATACCAGTAAAGCAACAAATGCTGTGTGACAACAATTTATTGATTTTATAGATGTCATTTGCAGTCAAGCTTTAGAAGTACAAAGATAACAATGTTTTCACCTAATTGACCATTTTATCAGCGCGATCGCACCCTTGCACTTCGCACACAGACCTAACCCCCCAACCCCCTTCCCTACAAGGGAAGGGGGAGAAATCCGGCTCCCCTCTCCGCTTCGGAGAGGGGCTGGGGGAGAGGTCAACTATAATCTAAAAATAAACACCTATTTTCATACTTTATAAATGAATAATTCAACACCCGAAGAACCCTCTTCAGTTAAAAAAGAAGGAACTCGCAATATTGTAATCGGATACAAAGCAGACTTAGTTAAAGTGCAACGTGCCAAAGAACTTCGTCAGCAAATGACACCAGAAGAAAAAATCCTTTGGCAACATCTTCGTGCTAATCGCCTGAATGGTTTACACTTTCGTCGTCAACAGATTATCAATGGTTTTATTGCAGATTTCTACTCTCACGCAACTGCATTAGTGATAGAAGTAGATGGCAAAATTCATGAACAACAAGCCGAATATGATGCAGAACGAGACAAAGTTTTGTCAGCTAGGGGACTGCGTTTGTTGCGAATTAAAAATGAAGAAGTCAGGCACGAACTTGATAAAGTCTTGATGCGTATTTCCACAGCTTGTTCTCAAGAGACCTAACCCCCCAGCCCCCTTCCCTACAAGGGAAGGGGGAGAAATCTGGCTGCCCTCTCCGTTTCGGAGAGGGGTTGGGGGAGAGGTCAATCTATGCGATCGCGTATGTTCCAAAACAAGGCAACGGATTTGTATTAAGTACGTATGTAATAAACCTTATGAGGGGAGATCGACGGTTAAGATAATGTCAACTTGATAATACTTCATCAAAGTATCGATCGATTTCTGCTTTCAGTATGTCAAAGTCTACAGGCTTGGTTAAGTGGCATTTGAAACCAGACTTCAGCGCAAGCTGCCGATCCTCTTGGCTACCATAGCCGGTAAGTGCAATCAGAATTGAGCGAGTAAATTTGGAGTCTTTACTCAGTTCCTGTGCAACGGCGAATCCATCCATTTTGGGAAGTCCAATATCACAAATAATTACATGAGGCTCAAGCTTCTTTGCAGTTTCTACCCCTAAAATTCCATCCTTGGCAATGGAAACTTCATGCCCAAAATACTCAAGTACTGCTTGTAAGGATAAGGCTGAATCCTCGTTATCTTCGATGACTAAAATCTTCAACGACTTTTTCGCCGCCTCTGTAATCTCTAGTTCGTTGTCCGAGGCTGTAATCTCTTCGCACATAGGGAGAGTGACTTTGAATTCTGCTCCCAAATTTATCCCTCTACTTGAGGCTTCAACATTACCACCATGAAGTTCTACAAGACTTTTGACTACTGAAAGTCCCAAACCTAGCCCGCCCCGCGAACGATCTAAACTGCGATCGGCTTGGGTAAACGGCTCGAAAAGTTCTGGTAATATTGTCGGTTCTATCCCGATGCCTAAGTCTCTTACAGATAAGACTGCTACACTACCTGAGCCATTCTCACCTGGAATACATGAGAGATCCACCCAGATCGTTCCATCTGGCTGGGAAAACTTTAAGGCGTTATCAAGAAGGTTCCCAAAGATTTGGAAGAAGCGAGTGGAGTCAACATAAGCCCACACGGGCGCTTTTGGCAGGTCTTCTACAACATTAAGGTTCCATCTCTTGATTGCTTGTGCATGGTCATTGAGACTTTGGCGAACCAATTCTACCAGATTAACCTTCTCAAGGTTTAATGAAATCTTCCCATAAGTGATGGACGACACGTCAAGTAACTCGTCGATCAATTTCGAGAGGTGCTTAATCTGGTTTTGCATCATTAAAACTGTTTCTCCGACTGCACCAGTCTTTCCTAGCTTCAACTTGAGAAGCTGAACGCCGTTGGAGATGGGGGCAACGGGATTCCTCAGTTCGTGAGCTAGCATGGCAATAAATTTGTCTTTTAAGGCATTTTGGTTCGTCAGTTTCAGGAAAAGTTGCACGTTTGCGATCGCAACTGCTGTAGTATCAGTCAAAATCTCAAGCATTCCGATCTCTTCAGGTGTGGCTAGGTGGTGTGTACTCCAGTAAGCTCCGATCGCACCCAGGGGATCGGAAACCCGAATCGGAACCATCACTAAACTTTTGACAAAAGTTACCTTGTACGCCTCAATCGGAATTCGTGCATCCTGGTAAATGTCCTCAATTACGGCTGCTTTTTTATTGAGCATTGCCCAACCAGAGATGCAAGACTTGAGGGGAAAACGCATACCTTTCCAAAGCGGGCCAATGGCGTTTTCATCGACATAGTGGCAACATTCACCATCCCGCAATACAAAAGTTACTCCATCAGCATTTGTGAGATCGCGAGCAGCCAAACGCACAATCTCAATAATTTCTTCAATAGTCCGCACACAAGCCAAATCCTTCACGACCGAAAGCAGCCTGTTGTAAGAGGAAATGCTATAGCTTTGGTCTGAATTCTGTTCTTGAGAGATGGAGGTTTGTAATATATTTTTCATAAAGAACTCCGAACAAAAAGATACCAGTATCAAAACTTAGGTAAAACGGGTAGGTTCAGCAGACATCTACTTTTAATCGTAATCTTAACCTCTATATTGGGAGTACAATCTGTTACCGCATTTTTACTTTTCCTTATATAGTATGAAATTCTTCAAAATTGCTAAGTAAATATTCGTAAGTTACTTTTATTTCTTAATGCAACTTTTGGTGTTTATTGACGGTGGTTACGTAACAGCTTAAACTCGTTATTTAGACGTAGTATTTGCAACAAAATCGAAGATGCGTCACAATCCTTCGTAGACATCGCCATCGCAGACAAATTATTTGGCGATCGCTAAATAATACTCAAATCGCTCCCGGAGTTGTTCAACCGTCAGATTTTGAGTCCAGTACTCCACTAAGGCGTGACCAAATGCCCAAGCATTGCGATCGGGTGCAGCGGTGTTTTCCAGCAGTAGCGGCCAAAGGGCTAGCAATTCAAAGTTGACCGAGTTAGGGTTAAAGAGCGAGAAAAGCTCATATCCCATTTGCAGTTTACCAATGACAATCGGCAACTGTTCCACAGGAATTTCCTTTGCCAGCATATACGCTAAAGCTGGAGATCCGGTTGAGAGGGTAGAAACAAACTGAAGGACGGGACTTTTGAGCAATGCCGTTAATCCTTGTGTTGTCGTCATTTGGAAGGTGTAGTGGTCGATGATTTTGGCGGCGGCGACGATGCGAGTTTCTAGGTTACGCAAAAAGCGGGCGAGACGGAGTTGCTTGGTAGGTGCGATCGCATCCACTAATCCTAACGATAGCGCTTCTACTCCCCAGGCAACTCGATTTGTTTTGCTGTCGCCTGTAACTACGGGTAGAACGAGATTACAGAAGTTTCCTAGCTGTTTGGCACGATATTCAGTGGCTTCTCTAATGGCAATTTCTTTGGGGCGATCGCCCCATTCCCAATCATAAGGCGGTTGCCATTCGCGGATGGGACGTAGCCGATCTACCTGGGTGACGATCGCGATCGCAGGTAAATCTGCAACTTCTGCTTTGATGTCTTGCAAAAAGTCCACATCCATTTGTAGGGCAGGATCGAGGGCAGGAGTAGCTAACAGCAGCAAATCTGAATTAATGGCATAATCAAGCACCAAATTTCGGAGTTCGGCACGGTTGACTTGTTCGTAACCAGGTGTGTCCAAAAGCGTCAGGGTTTCCCCACTTTCAGTCTGCCATTGATAACTCTGAATGCGATCGGTACTGGGTAAAACGTCAACTGCTGCGAGATCCGCCTGAAATAGCGTATTAATCAGGCTACTTTTTCCCGATCCCGTGCGCCCCACCAGCAGAATATTTACGGGTTTTTGCTCAACCGCCTCGGCTGGTTGAGCTTGAGTCAGGATTTCTCGGAGTGTTTGAGTTTTTGGCTTGGGTAAAGTTGCTGGAGAAGCTACGGTTGCTGGAACTGGTAAGGTGCTACGTCCGTAAAGTGCGATCGCTTGTCGGCATAAGTTTCTCAAGGCAGCTTCCCGGAATAACTGGCTCAAATTCCCCAATAATTGCTGAGTTGCTTGGTTACTAGAACCCTGACTGGCTTGTTTTGCCACCGCCGCCACCGGATTTAAGATCCACTGTGCCCAGTTCCAAGCTTTCCAGAATTTCCGAGCCGATGGTTCCAACTTTCGGTAGACTTCATATCCTTGGTATGCTTGTCCAACCGTCACCTGATTGAGGACAGGGGATAACTTTTGCATCCACTTATCCATATCATCCACCGTTCCCCGAATCAGCCCGTAAGCTTGGGGGACGTAAATATTCAACAGGGGATATTGAACTTCAGGATTGTAGATATGAGCGATCGCCACAACTAAATCCTGACATCGCGTCCAAAAAGCTTGCCAGTCTTCCCAAATCGGGCGATCGCTTTGTGCTGCTTGGAGAATCTCTTGAAGGGCGGCTTCTGCAAGCTTTGTGGTGTCACTTCCCACTGGTAGCTCTACTTTATCCTCTGCTGTCGATTCCAGTTCTTCACGAACTTGAGTTAATACAGCTTCCACTTGGTTAACAGCTGGTTGAGTCCATTTGACTAGCAGCCAACGCCAACCAACAAATAAAACGGTGAATATACCCCAAATCCAATTAATGCCCCACGCGTGAATTTGTGAACCGGCAGACACCAGTAAGAAAATGATGATAAACGCGATCGGAATTGCTAAGACTACCCACTGCCACAGTTTTAACCGCACCATTGCCCCATACCTGCTTTGAAATGTTGGGAAATTCGAGTTTTTGTCAAAATTACTCTTATAAAAAGTCTATCGTCTCCAATGCAGGCAGGATGGGGCGGGGGAAAGGGAAAGAAAAAACCTTTAACCTTTTCCCAAAACCCAACTCCGAATTAAAAATCCAAAACCCCAGCAGTATTGGTAAACCAACTAATATTTTTGAGTGCTTATATTGATAAAAGCTATGTAAGAATTCAGAAGGACTGAATTCAGAATAGTTAAACAATCAGGAGAACATTCTATGAATAAATATACCAATTATTCTAGATTCCTGATAAATTCTGGCTCCGCTCCTGGGTGCTGAATTCTTACAAAGCTATTAACGTTTTAAATACTTATTTAAATACTTAATATTAGTTAATCTTAGAGATAGTTGGTAACAAAAAGTTTTAACAGAAATTCCCAGACGATAAAATTTGCGGACGATATCTAAGGCAAAGTATGGTACGCGCAGTCGCAGTGGGTAACACACGGGCAGATATAACCAGTAGTAAGCCTTTTTGAGGTCATTCCACTTTGAGCAAGCTTCTTGATGCAGGAAATCTGATATATCTACGACTAATCCTCTGCCTTGGTACATCATGACATTACGCCCGTGGACATCATGAGGGTAGAGTCCACGACTTCGCGCATAGTCAAGAGCTTCATCGATGTCCTTTATTACCTGCTTGGGAATTAGTAAACCAAAGTGCATACAATCATAAAGGGTTGTTCCATAAAGCCGTTTCAAGACTAAAAACCCATCCTTGGCGTAGAAACACTCAGAAAAGGCTGGATGATAACCTAGACGGTGGTAAACTTCTACTTCCTCTTCAAAACCTGGCCGTCCTGGGGCATAAATCTTAACTACACAGTCAGGGGAATCGGGGTGATAAAATACTGCGGCGTAGTTTCCTTTGCCAAGCAGGCGCCAAGGTTGCGGAAGATAACTGACCTTAATTGGATTATGGGGATTGACACTTTCAATCTGTAATCTAGGCAGTAGTTCCTGATAAATGCTTTTGACTAACTGTTTTAGGGGCAATTTGTCCATATTAATTCCTTAGCCAATTTACGAGGTTTGGGAATAAGGTTGACTTGAGTGAATTACGACCTAAATGACACCGTTGCTACTTACCGTTAACAGTAAAGATGGCAATTTTTATCCAAAACTCATTGCGATATTGATTTTTCTATCAACAATTCCGATCCTGCTTCACCCTCACCCAGGTTATCAGAATTAGCAGATTTAGAAAAACCATCTGCTACATCTTTGATAAAACCAGCTACAGGTACCGCAACTAGTAAACCCAAGACTCCGCCAACATTGGTTCCTACAAGCAAAGCAATTAATACCCATATTGGTCTAATGCCAGTAAATTTGCCTAAAAGACGGGGTGCGATCGCCTGATCGATTAACTGATCGATGACAACAGCTACCGCAAAAACCTTAGCTGCTAGCCAAAAGTCATGTGACGCTATTATTAAAGTTATTAAAACCAGACTGACGACATCACCAAAGGGAATTAAGCTCAAAAGTCCAACTCCCAAACCAAAGAGTAAACCAAACTGGACTTGAAAAGCTAAAAATAATAATGTTATAGAAACACCCATCAACAAAGCCAAACTTACCTGACCAATTAAGTAATTTTGGAAGTTTTGCTGAATAGACTGGCTTATCTGCTGGGCAATATTTCCAGGTAATTTCTTAAATATCGCCTCCCAAATTCTTGGCCCATCTAACAACAAGTAAAAAGTTAGCACTACTGTGATTAACGCCTCAGAAACACTATCAATTGTATCTATGATAATACTTAAAAGTTTATCTGAAATAAACTCTATTTCATTAGGTAATTGGTCAGTTACTTGTGCTAATAGCTGACTTAAATTTACATTTAATTTATGTTTAAAAAACCAATTATTGAGAATCTGAAGTTTTTCTTCGCTAGAATCAATCCATTGGGGAAAGACTTTAACCATTTCATTGAATTGCTCTAAAACAATGGGTACTAAAGTGATACCCAAAGCTACAACAATTACCAATGCTAATATAAAAACCAATGCTACTGCATAGCTGCGTTTAACTCTCCGTTGTTGGAGAATCGAAACAGGATAGTTTAAAATAAATGCAAGCAAGGTAGCCAATACAAGAATTGTGACAACAGGTTGAAAGTTTTTAATCAGCAAAAATGCTAGCCAACCATTGAGGAATACTAGAGGAAATAACAGCGTAAAAATTAACCATCTAAGTAATTGGTTCAGGGGAAAATTCATAATTAATTTCAAAGTGAAAATTATTCTATTTACGAGATTTAACCGAGTAATTAAATTTGCTCAAGAGGAAGTAGACAAGAAAAACCTTTCCCGACGCTCCACTTCCCATTATTCCAATGATTAACTTTCAGCAAAAGCTAAAAATTGCTCCTCATTTATTCGCCCTGCTTGATACAGAGTATTAGTAATTTCCGAAATAGTTAAAACCGCATAGCTACGATAACCATTTTGCTGTAACCTATCTTTCACTCCTTGTTCGTGGTCGATAAATACCACAATATCATTAACCTTTAATCCAGCTGATTCCAACTTTCCTGCCCCTTCCATAACACTTTTGCCACTAATGAGAATATCGTCAACCACTACAACTGTTTCACCAGCATGAAAGTTACCCTCAATTACTCTCCGAGTTCCGTGTGCTTTCACCTCTTTACGCGGGAAAATCATCGGACAATGAAGGCGCAAAGCTAAACCAGTCGCAGTCGGTAATGAACCATAGGGAATACCTGCTAATCTATCAAAATTTAGATTCTTCAAAATATCCTCATAAGCTGTGAGAACTTGATTAAAAACTTGGGGATTGGAAATAATTTTGCGTAAGTCGATGTAATAAGGAAATATCGCTCCTGATGCTTGGACAAAGCTGCCAAACATAATGCAGTCAATATCATAAAGTTGTAAAATCAAATCTTGGTGGGGGTGCTGATTTAGAAAACAAACATCAGGAAACCACACAGAACAAGTAGAATTTTCGGAAATAATTTCAGTTTTGATTTGATTAATTTCTGCACGTAGTGACTGGAGTTCTTTTGATAATTCGATATTTACCAACATATCTTGAGGAATAGGAATCAGTAAACCATCACCATTACTATTCAAGCCAGCTTCTAAAATTTGTTTCAGGTTTTGTCCCTCCGCCCAGATGCTACGCGCCATAATGATTCGTTCAGGTGCAACTGCTCGAATAAGTGCTAAAACTTCAGGATTTGTAGTTCCCACTTCCAAACCCAATTGTTCTGGAGTACCCCAGGTTTTGGATTCTTTTACTACCTGTAAATAAAGGGGTGATTCGTTTGTCGGATATTGCTGTAGAGCTTCTGCACCTGGATTAGAAGTACAGCATAAAATAAATACTGCTTTATCAGGATAGACTAAAAAAGGTGCTATGTGATCTTGTCCTGTATAAGGACTGAGAGTGATTGCGTCCACTTGCCATTGTGTAAACACAGTCTGGGCAAAGATGCTACTAGTATTTAAGTCACTGTGTTTGGCATCTAAAATCACTGGAATATGGGCTGGAATCGCTGCTAAAGTTTTGTACAGTAGTTCTAAACCAGGAATACCTAAAGCTTCGTAAAAGCCAAGTGTCGGTTTATAAGCACAAACGAAATCAGAAGTTTCTGCAATAATAAATTGTAACCACTTTTCCAAACCAGTGATGAGTTCTTCAGATTCATAACGCCCAGGCATCATCTCTGGATTTGGATCGAGTCCTACAAATAGTAAGCTTTGATTTTGTAAGATATTTCTATTCAATTTATCAAAAAAGTTCATTTTTTTTAAATAGTTATTGGCCATTGGTCATTAGTCTTTGGTCATTTATCCTCTCGTTTATTTATCTCCATGACCAAGTTTGTTTACGAAAACATTGATTCTGTTAGTTGAGTCCCTCCAGCTTTTTTCCCTAATTGATAGTGAATTACTACAAATAAGATAACCATCGGCACTGAGGCAAAGTGAACAATTCGCAATGCTTGCCAATCGCCAAAGCAATCCACAATCCAGGGAAATTGAGCAGGTTTATACATTCCTATCCCTGTAAATAATGCCAGCAGCAAAATAGGAATAATTGCTGTATAAGCAATCCGATGCCAAGCATAAATTAGGCGTTGAGAATTTTGAGTTTTTTGTAATGCTTTCAAGTCATTAGCACCGACAAAGCGATGTCGCCAACGTCGGGTAATTAAAATGTAAATTCCATACCACAACAGATTCAGCGAGAATAGCCACATTGCTGCAAAATGCCAGTGTCTACCTCCTGCCAGCCAACCTCCTAAAGTAAATATCCAAGGAATGTGCAAACCTGCGCGTCCACCAAAAACAGGGTTAGCGTTGTAAATTTGTAGTCCACTGGTGAGCATGATAAATAGACTAATGATGTTACACCAGTGGAAAATTTTGGCTCCTGTTGCTTGAGTGGGTCGCTTTCGAGTTAGAGAGGTAACGTTGGAAGTCATAAATTTTGACTGATAAAATTTGCTGTTTATCTGTCTTGGGTAAATAGCCCAGCAAGTTTGGGTGGGTATTGCTCATTTTTATTTTCCCATCATTTAGATTTAGTATTTTGGCATTGATGGTCTACCATCTGCTGTTTGATTACCAGTAGACCGATGTCAATCCAATACCTAAATCAGCAGCGCAGCAGTACAGGATTGCTCTTTCTTGGTGGAATGGGGTTTTGTGACAACCCTAGAGTTGTCAAACGATCGCATTTTGGCTGGCGAATGCGAGAGCGTTTTTTATCCAGTATGTATTGGTGATAAACGCGGTTTACTTTTTAGACATCCTTTAAGATTAAAACATCAACAGGTATCAAACATCATTTAAGCAAGGAGAATAAGATGGCTAACACAGATAATCTCATAGGTGTGAGAAATTTGGGTATTGCGATCGCCGATTCCTTCATTGGTAGCACTGCTGCAAAAACTCCTCAGATATTGGAAGTTACTGGTCAAGGAGAGGTCAATGTTGCTACCACTTTAACTGATGTAGAATTGGGGATTAAAATACAGGGAAAAACTGCAACCGAAGTTCAACAACTTGTTGCTCAACGTTCAAGTGCGGTAGTTGATGCACTGCAAAAGCTTGGCGCGCAAGAACTTCAAACTACATCTATTCAACTAAATCCTGTTTATAGTTATGAAAATAGTACTCAAACCCTAACAGGTTTTGAAGGTCTCAACACACTTGAGTTTGAGTTACCAACAAATCAATCTGGAGCAGCAATTGACAAAGCTATTCAAGCAGGCGCAAATGTCATACAGAATATCAGCTTCACTGCCTCAGACGAAGCATTGCAGCAGGCACGCCTGCAAGTTCTGAGCGAAGCTGTTAAAGATGCTAAAGCTCAGGCTCAGGCTGTTTTTAGTACCTTGCAGTTAACCCCCGGACAGATTATTGACATTGATATCAACTCAGATGATAATCCTAGACCATCTCCCTTGGTGTCTAATTTAACAGCAGATAGGACTTTTGCAACAGCTAGTACAACTCCTATAATTGGTAGTCCTCAAACGGTAAAAGCTAGTGTTTCTCTGGATATCGGTTATTCTCCAAATTCAGCAGGGACTCTTGCTTCGGCTACTGATAATCTCATCAGTGTGAGAAATTTGGGTATTGCGATCGCCGATTCTTTGATTGGTAGCACCACTCCAAAAACTCCTCAGATATTGGAAGTTACTGGTCAAGGAGAGGTCAATGTTGCTACCACTTTAACTGATGTAGAATTGGGGATTAAAATACAGGGAAAAACTGCAACCGAAGTTCAACAACTTGTTGCTCAACGTTCAAGTGCGGTAGTTGATGCACTGCAAAAGCTTGGCGCGCAAGAACTTCAAACTACATCTATTCAACTAAATCCTGTTTATAGTTATGAAAATAGTACTCAAACCCTAACAGGTTTTGAAGGTCTCAACACACTTGAGTTTGAGTTACCAACAAATCAATCTGGAGCAGCAATTGACAAAGCTATTCAAGCAGGCGCAAATGTCATACAGAATATCAGCTTCACTGCCTCAGACGAAGCATTGCAGCAGGCACGCTTGCAAGTTCTGAGCGAAGCTGTCAAAGATGCTAAAGCTCAAGCTCAGAGTGTTTTTAGTACCTTGCAGTTAACCCCCGGAGAGATTATTGACATTGATATCAACTCAGATGAGAATCCTAGACCCTCTCCCTTGGTGTCTAATTTAACAGCAGATAGGGTTTCTACAACTCCTATAATTGGTGGTTCTCAGACGGTAAAAGCAAGTGTTTCTCTAGATATCGGTTATTCTCCAAATTCAGGAGTGATTCTCGATCTACCTCTTAATGGATTGCAGCAATTTGCTTAATCAGGACTTATGCAAGTTACACAAGCACGTGGCGGACTACACCGCGCTCAATACCGTTCGGTTAAGGAATTTTTTGGTTGAGGCAGGCGGCGGCCGCCTTGTTAATACATCGACTTGTATTGTGAATGCGGCGGCCGCCTTGTTAATACATCGACTTGTATTGTGAATGCGGCGGCCGCCTTGTTAATACATCGACTTGTATTGTGAAGGCGACGGTCGCCTTGTTAATACATCTGACTTTTCCCGTTAAGTCTCTTTTGCAAGCAGCCAACCTTCACAAAGGTCAT